>CAUJFM010000030.1 GCA_963169595.1 Bacteroidota bacterium
GACCTCAACGACAAGATCGATTCCATCGACCTGTACATCACAACCCCGGAAGGCTACCGCGCGGGCTCGAACGGCCTGCTCGTATCCGAGGTCATGGGGAATGGGCATGTGACCTACCACTGGCGGCACCGTTATCCCATCGCCACCTACCTGATCTCCATGGCGGTGGCCGACTACCTCGTATTCACGCACGACATCGTCATCGGCACGGATACCATTCCCATGCTCACGTACTCTTGGCACGACGACCCCGGCATGGCGGAACTGAATGGGTACGATGCTGGAGAACAGATGACCCTGTACAGCGAGCTGTTCGGCCTGTATCCTTTCGCCGAGGAGAAATACGGCCACGCACAGTTCGGTTGGGGCGGTGGCATGGAACACCAGACCATGACGAGCATGGGGGGCTGGAGCTACGAATTGAGTGCGCACGAACTGGCCCACCAGTGGTTCGGCGACAAGGTGACCTGCGGCAGCTGGCAGGACATCTGGTTGAACGAGGGCTTTGCCACCTACCTCAGTGGGCTCTGCTACGAGTACCTGGAGCCGGAGTATTGGATGCCCTTCAAGCGTGGGCGTCGCGACTTCGTGGTGTCGCAGCCCGATGGCAGTGTGCGCTGCACCGACACCACCCAGATCGCCCGGCTCTTCAGCGGTCGGCTCTCCTATGCCAAAGGCGCCTACGTGTTGCACATGCTGCGTTGGGTCACCGGCGACAGCGCGTTCTTCGCCGCCTGCCGCAACTACCTGAGCGACCCCGAACTGGCGCACCGGAGCGCACTGACACCACAATGGGTGGCCCACTTGGAAGCCGCCAGTGGACTTGATCTGACGGAGTTCATGAACGACTGGTACATCGGTGAAGGGCATCCGCAGTACCAGATGACGTGGTCGCAGAACAGTTCCGGCCTTGCGGTGATCGAACTGGGCCAGACCACCTCGCACCCCAGCGTGGACTTCTTTGAGATGCCCGTTCCCGTGCGCTTCAAGAACGCCGAACAGGATACCACGGTGGTCCTTGATCACACCTTCAGTGGTCAGATCTTCACCGTGCAGCTCCCCTTCCAGGCGGACAGTGCGTTGTTCGACCCCGATCTGTGGCTGCTGCACGGCCAGAGCCTGGTGGTGGGCATGGAAGGCCGGGATGTGCGTTCCGATCGCCCGGTGATCTTCCCGAATCCCGCTCGGAACATGGTGCATGTGCAATGGACCACATTGCCCGATGAACACCTGACGTACTTCATTACCGATGCCACCGGTCGCCTGATGCGGCGTGACGTCGGTGCCCTGCGCAACAGCTCGCTGGACGTGCCCCTTGAGGACCTTGCACCGGGCGCGTACTGGCTGGTGGTGAATACCGAAGGCGGGCGCTTGACCCTGCCCTTCGTGAAGGAGTGATCGCGGCTTACCGGCCTGCCATCATCCGTTCCACATACTTGCCCAGCACATCGAACTCCACGTTCACCTGGTGGCCGGGCTGCAGGTGCTGGAACGTGGTGTGCGCGTAGGTGTACGGGATGATCGCCACACTGAACTGCTGATCGTCCAGCGAGGCGATCGTCAGGCTCACACCGTTCAGGCAGATGCTCCCTTTGGGAACGAGCAGGTGACGCTGGGCTGGTGTGCGGAAGCTGAAGCGCCAGCTGCCGCCGAGATCCTCCACGGCCAGGCATTCGGTCACCGTGTCCACATGGCCCTGCACCAGGTGCCCATCCAGTCGGTCGCCCAGTCGCAGGCTGCGTTCCAGGTCGATGCCATCGCCCGGCCGAAGGTCACCCAGGTTGGTGCGGTCCAGGGTCTCCTGCACGGCGGTCACGGTGTAGGTGTCGCCTTCGATGCCCACTACGGTGAGGCAGACCCCGTTGTGGGAGACGCTCTGGTCGATGCGCAGTTCGGGGGTCATGCGCGCGCGCACCTGGAAATGGCGGTTGCTGCCCTCATCGGACACGCGCACCACGGTGCCGACCTCTTCCACGATCCCGGTGAACATCAATCCACGGTTGAGTTGACCCCGGTGCCCAGGATGTGCACATAGCCGGTGAGCATGCGCACCTCTTCACCGGTAAGCCGAATGAAGTTCACGCGGCAGGTGTAATAGTAGACCCCATCAGGAAGGGTGCCACCATCCTTGTGCGTGCCGTCCCAGTTGATGTCCGGGTCGGTGGCGGTGAACACCACCTGTCCCCAGCGGTTGAAGACCTGCAGGTCGATCTCCTTCACCCCGCGGTAGGGGAAGGGGCCGAACAGGTCGTTCTGCCCATCGCGGTTCGGGGTGAAGACATTGGGCAGCTCATAGCCGGCACAGGCATTATCCCCGCAGACCGGTTCGCTGAACGCGCTTTCGTTCCCTACGCTGTCCACGGCCGTCACCACGTAGCAACCCGCCACGGAGAGCCCGTCGGCATGGGTGAACACGGTGTCCTCCACGGGGATGTTGGTGCCGATGAGGCGATAGGACCCACCCAGCGGATCGGTGAAGTACACGTTGTAGTACCAGGTGTCCTGGTCCCCACAGGCGTTCGCCGGGTTGGTCCAGGTGAGCGTGTTCAGGGGGATGTCGCAGCTGTTGTCGATGGTGACCGTCGGAACACAGGGCGGGGTCAGGTCAACCGGAGAGCCGCAGACCTCCTGGCTGAAGTTGATCAAGGGGGCCGTGATGTCCGGGTCGCTGTAGGCGCCGATGCTCTTCACCAGATAGCAGTAAGTGGCGCCGTTCTCCAGCCCGGTGTCCGTGTAGCTGCCGGTGGTGCTCGTGCCGATCAGGGTCCAGGTGCCGCCCACATCGCGGTACACCTCGTACAGGCTGTTCGTCCACGGGGTGCTCAGCGACCACTGCACGGTGAGCTGCTCATCGTTCGGCACGGTGGAGATGAACACCGAGGAGGCCGGACTGCTGGACCCCACCAGGTCGGCGCCGTTGTTGCCCCACAATTCCACCCGGTAGACATGGGGCTGGAGCACGGTGTTCAGTCCGTTGTCCAGGAAACTGGTGTCCGGATGGTCCAGGAAGGGATGCAGGGGGCTCGTCCAGATGAGGTTGTTGGCGGTGGCGAGCCCGGTGCCGCGGTACAACCTGAACTGGTAGGGACCGGGCCGTGCCATGGTGTCCAGAGCGAAGGCATTGCTCCAGCGCACGGTGTCGATACCGGCCGCCACATCGGTCGCCCCCACGCTCACATGGGTCATTACCGGCACCTGGCGGTCCAGGATGGTGCAGAACTCCACGCTGGCATAGCTCTGGGCGCCATCGGCAAAGGTGGCCACCACCATGTAGCAGTATTGGTTGCCGATCACCAGGTCGCCATTGTCCACGAAGCTGGTGCTGCTCACACCGGTGGTGGACCCGATCAGCGAATAGCCGGTGTACGCGGGCACGCCGGTCTCGCAATTGTCCGGGGTGAAGCCGTAGAGGCCGCTGCGCCGGTAGATGAGGTAGCCCGTGGCATTGGTGCATGGGCTGGGCGACCAGCTCAGTTCGATGGTGTTGCCCACGGGCGTGGCGGATGGGTCCACCGGTGCCGGCGCCACCACGGTGATGAGCATGGTGCTGTAGTCGTAGAGCTGCACCTCGTCATTGTCGCGGGCTGAGAACACCACCTGGTAGGGTTGGAGCCGCACATGGCTGCAGTTGGTGCTCCAGTTGAAGGTGCCGGTCACGGACTGCGCCGGTGGTGGGGTGTTGAAGACGGCGGGGGAGCTGGGCACTTCGAAGGGCTGGCCGAGGGCATTGAGGATCACCTGCTGGCCGAAGTTCGGGTCGCTGGCCTGCACGTCAAAGCTCAGGAAGGTGCCGGCGGTGACGCAGGTGTCGGGCACATCCGTGATCACCGGCGGGATGTTGGAGCAGGGCACCACGGTCACCTGCATGTCGCGGGTCACCCAGCCCACGTTGCGCCATTCCCCGTTCACCCGCCGCCACTCACGCACGATGAAGGCGATGTTGTATTCACCGGCCACGGTGGGGGCGTTCCACGTGATGGTGCCGCTCGTGGGGTCGATGCTGTAGTTGGGGCCGGGGAAGGAGTACCCGGAGATCGGGGCGCAGTTCAGGCCCAGGCACACCACGGGTTCGTAGGAAAGGCTGTCCCCATCCAGGTCGATGGCCACCGGATTGTGCACCCAGGGCTGGTTGATGCAGGCGTTCTGGATGGGTGAGTTCAGGAAGCGTGCACTACAATTCCCGCCTGTGATGGGGGAGATCACCAGCTGGGTCTTCACGCAGAAGGACTGCGCGATGGAGTTGGGCACGTTGATGACCCCCCCGTTCCGGTTCTGATCGTCGAACTGCAGGGTGAACACGCCCGGGCCAGCATAGAGGTGTGTGGCCACGTAGGTGTTCCGGCGCAGGTCCTGGTCGGGGAAGTTCTCGATGGTGGTGCGGGCGATGGTATCCAAGGGTGAGCCATCGCCCCAGTCCAGGACCAGCTCGGGTCGGTCGGCCGGTGCACTGAGCTTGGTGTGGGTGATGATGGTGGCCTGGTACGTGAAGCCGGAGACCTGGCACACGATGATCTCGCCCGCACGGTTGTGCGTGGCCTCCACCCGCAGGCTCAGGACAAGCACTGCGAGAAGGACCAGGAGGGGGCGGAGGCCGCGCATCGTCACGTACAAAGTTCGTGGATCCGGGGCTGGAACGCGCACCGCAGCTTGTGAATTGCGCCCGCTTGTTGGCCCGGATGCCCCGTGCCTCCTGCGGAAGGCCGGTCTCCTGCCGCTCATCACCGACCCCTTGCCGTTCATCCCAGGAAGGGAGTCCACCTGTAACTGCGGGCAGGGCAGGCCCGTCCCATGGGTGTAATGAACCTTCAAACCGCCACCGCCATGAGAACCCGTTCCATCCGTCTGCTCCTTGTTTTCGCCTCGGTCCTTACCCTGGGCTACACCCGGGCTGCAGGCCCCGCCACCACCGCCACCACCACGGTCGCCGGCGTCAGCGCGGCCATGGAGCGCGCCCTCGACCACCAGCTGAACAAGCACCTCGCCTTCCCCGTACTCGCCAAGGAGCGTATGCTGGGTGAAGTGTTCGTGAGCTTCGTGATCGACAAGGAGGGCAAGGTCGAAGTGGTCCACTGCTCCTCGGACAATGAGGCCCTGAAGGCTTATGTGCTGCGCAAGCTGGCCCGGGTCGACATCGGTGACAACCCCGAGGGCATGTGGAAGACCACCCACCTGCGCATCACCTTCCGTCCGGAGAAGGCCTGATCCCTGCTGCCATCCACGAAAGGCCCCGATCTCGGGGCCTTTCTTTTTTTCGCGCCCCTGTAACTCCGTGTTCCCCGGCCCGTCCTACGAATACAAACCGCATCGTCATCATGAGAGCGTTGCACCTTCTATTCGGCCTGCTGGCCAGCACGGCGGGCCTCGTGGCCCAGCCGGACACCCTGGTCGCACCAGTGCCTCCGGCGCCCTTGGCCCCGCCCGTGCCACCTGTGCCGCCCGTACCACCGGTCACCACGATCATCGAGGACCTGGAGGCCGGCCAGCGTATCGTGGTGACCAAGCGGGATACCACCATCATTATCACCACCGATGCGGACGGCCGCACGGTGACCAAGGTGATCGTGGGGGATGTCACCTCCGAAAGTGTGGTCAATGACGGTCCTGCTACCCTGCACATGGGCATCGACGGACGCCATGGCGCCTACGTGAAGGTGGAGGATGGCGACACCACCCGGAAGGAACCGGTCACCATCACCACCCGGCGGAAGATCATCAAGATCTTCTCCGAGGACCGCGAGGTGCCCTCCGACAGCGCCAGGATGGCCGAACGCCTCAAGGAGCTGCGCACCGAACGTCGCAACCTGTTCACCTATTGGAGCGGGCTTGACCTGGGCCTCAACACCCTGCTGGGCCCCGATGGCAGCTCGGACCTGGACAAGGACGCCGAGTTCATGGAGATCGATCAGGGCCGGTCGCGCTTCTTCGCCATCAACTTCATGGAGCAGAAGATCGAGTTCGGCAGCTCCAACGTGGGTCTGCTCACGGGCCTGGGATGGGAGTTCGTCAACTACCACCTGAAGAACAATGTGCAGCTGCAGTACAACGCGGACTCCGTCCATGGCGTGACCCTGGATAGCCCGGAGTTCAGCAAGAACAAGTTGCGCCAGATCGGTTTCCGCCTGCCGGTGATGATCGAGTTCAACACCAAGCGCGCGCCGCTGCCCACGATGGATGAGCTGCGTTCGAAGAAGAGCTTCAGCTACGACCGGAAGCGCAACTTCCACCTGGCCGTGGGGGTGATCGGCAGCTGGTACTACGAGAACATGTACAAGCAGAAGTACCGGCAGGAGGGCAACGACCACAAGGACCGGTACGTGGGTGACTATCAGTTGATGCCGGTGCGTGCGGCCCTGAGCGCGCGTGTGGGCTATGGGGGGCTCAACCTGTTCGCCGAGTATGCGCTCACCCCGCTGTTCAAGGACGGCAAGGGACCGGAGCTCACCCCCCTCAATGTGGGCATCACCTTGGTCGGGTTCAACTAGCCAAGGGCCGCTGCCACGGCGGCGGCCCCGCGCTACGAGGGGTTGGACCTGCAGTGCTGCGGGGCCGTCCACCGGAAGGTGGACCGGCCCCGCGGCCGTTCCGGGCGGCCTGCAATGGCCGTCGCTGCCCTATTTTTGCCGGCCTCCCGCCTCATCCGGGACAAGCCACAGCACCATGGGCCGCATTTTCGAGAAACGCAAGCACAAGATCTTCGCCCGTAACGCGAAGCTCAGCAAGCTCTTCACCCGCATCGGCAAGGAGATCGCCATGGCCGTGAAGGCCGGTGGCCCCAACCCTGATGCCAATTCGCGCCTGAAGGTGGCCATCCAGAACGCCCGGGGTATGAACATGCCCAAGGATAATGTGGACCGCGCCATCAAGAAGGCCGCCGGTGGTGAGGAGGCGGATTACCATGAGGTGACCTACGAAGGGTATGCGCCCGGTGGCGTGGCGGTTTTCGTCGATGCCGCCACCAATAACGTGAACCGTACCGTGGGCAATGTGCGCAGCTACTTCAGCAAGTGCGGAGGCAACCTGGGCACCAGCGGTTCATTGGGCCACATGTTCGAGCGCAAGGCCGAGTTCGTGATCGACACCGCCGCACTGAAAGGCCGCGACCTCGATGAGTTCGAGATGGAAGTGATCGATGGTGGCGCCGATGATGTGGTGCGTGACGAGGATGGTCTGGTCATTTACGCGCCGTTCCAGTCGTTCGGGCAGATGCAGCAGAAGCTTGACCAGCTCGGGGTGGAGGTGAAAAGTGCCGAACTGAAGCGCTTCCCCCTGGTGACCGCTCCGGCGGACATCACCACGGCCCGCGCGGTGCTCAAGCTGGTGGACATGTTGGAGGAGGACGACGATGTGAACGCCGTCTACCACAACATGGACCTCACCGAGGAGGTGGAGGCTGAGCTGGAGAAGGGCTGATCCCTCCTGCTAGGCGTGGGCGGCCCGCCCCCTGAAGCGGATGTGGTACACGGTGCCCTCGCTGCTGCTGTCCACCGTCATGCGGCCATTGAGCTGGTCCACCAGGCTTTCGATGAGGGTGGTGCCCAGCGTGGTGCCGTCCGGCTGCAGCTTCTCCATGGGGAAACCCACGCCGTTGTCACCCAGCCGCAGGTCGTAAGCATCGCCCTCCACGCGGTGGATGGACAAGCGGACCAGCCCTTCGGACCGCCCCTTGAAGGCGTGCTTGAGTGAATTGGTG
This sequence comes from Bacteroidota bacterium, assembly GCA_963169595.1. Taxonomy (GTDB): domain Bacteria; phylum Bacteroidota; class Bacteroidia; order Flavobacteriales_F; family PHOS-HE28; genus PHOS-HE28. The sequence goes on from CAUJFM010000030.1 coordinate 7,691, forward strand.
ATGAGCTCATTCAGCAGGAGCCCGAGCGGCACCATGGTGGTGAGGTCGAAGGCGAGCCCGGGGTCGATCTCGCTTTCATAGCCGATGGTATCGCTCACATCGTTGAGGCGCACCAGGTCCGTGAACAGGTCCTCGATGTACTGGCCCACATCCACGGTGGCCAGCTCATCGCCCTTGTAGAGCTTCTCGTGGATCAGGGCCATGGCGTTCACCCTGTTCTGGCTTTGTTCGAAGGCCTGCTGCAGCCGGTCGTCGGTGAAGGTGGCGGCCTGGAGACGCAGGAGGCTGGCGATCACCTGCAGGTTGTTCTTCACCCGGTGATGCATCTCCTTGATGAGCATCTGGATGCGCTCGTTCGCCTGCTCCAGCTTCAGCTTCTCGCTTTGCAGGGCCGCGGTCTGTTCGTCGTCGCGAAGCCGCGCGGCCTTGAGGTTCTCCTTCATCCGCGCCAGTGCCAGGCCCAGCACGTCCTGCGGCCCGCGCACGTTCACCGGTGTGTCGTAATCGCCCCGGCCGATGGACTCGGCGCTGCTGGCCAGCGAACGGATGTTCAGGATCAGCTCATTGAACGACCGGGCCATCTGGCCGATCTCGTCGTTGGTGGTCACCGGCACCTCGGCGCTGACATCACCTGCGGCCAGCGCCCTGGCGGCCTGGCCCACCTCGGTCACCGTGCTGCGGATGCCACGCAGGATCATGAAGCCCATGACCACCACCGCACCGACCACCCCGATGAGGGCGCCCAGCACGATGAGCAGACGCACCTGTGCATTGCGTGAGTTCTCGGCTGTTCCCTGCACGATGAGCGCCAGGGAGCGGTCCTCCACCTGCTTGAGCTTGTCCATGGCCTGCATGGACAGGTCCCACCATTCCTTGGGCGCGATGCCCAATTGGGAGACCACGCCATGCTCCTTCACCGTGCCGATGAGGCTGCGCATGAAGTTGACATCCGTGCCTTGGAACAGTTGGCGGTGCAGGGCGAGGACCTCGGGCGGTGCATCCTGTTCAAAGAGCAGCATGTTGGTCTCGTACTGCGACACCTGGCCGGCGAGCTCGCCCAGCTCGTTGCGGCTGAGGGCTTCGTCCGAGAACCCGATGCTGATCAGGTCGCGCACCTCACTGAGCGATTCCTTGGCACGGAGCAGGCGCAGATGCGCGTACATCCGGTCCTTGGTCTCCGGGTCGAGGGCCAGCTTGCCACGGCGGCCCAGTTCATCCATCACCGCACGGGACATGGTTCGGAATCGCTGGGCGGTCTCTTCGGCCGAGATGGTCCGGTCCTTCACCCTGGTACGCAGCAGTTCCAGCCCGTCGAAGGGCAGCCGCTCGGTGATGGATGGGCGCAGGGGCCTCAGGGGATCGTGCAGGGTGGCCAGTGCCGCATCGGTGCGGGTGCGCTGCACGTTGAGCTTGATGGCGTTCACCGGGCGGCCCGTGAGGTAGCCCACGGACAGGGCGGTCTCCTTTTGCAGTTCATGCGCCACGTTGGCGTACCCACCGATGAGGTCGGCCTGGGTATTGATGTAGTCCATCACCCGCCGCCGCTTCAGGCTGCCGTCCACCTGCTTGCCGATCAACAGCACCATCCCCAGCACCGGGATGCCGAGGGTGATCATGAACTTGACGCGGACCGGGAGGTCGGCAAAGCGCAACTGCATGGCCTGCAAAGTACACAAGTGGCCCGCTCCGCGCATGCCCGTTAACTTCGGCGCCGCCCGAAGGGGACATCGACCATGGAACAACAGTTCAACGCGCTTGATGCGCGCATTGCGCAGGCCCTGGAGGGCGGAGGCGCCGAGCGGATCGCCGCCCAGCACAAGAAGGGGAAGCTCACCGCCCGGGAGCGCATCCACCTGCTCCTCGATGAAGGCAGCTTCCAGGAGATCGGTCAGTTGGTGACCCACCGCAGCACGAACTTCGGCCTCGACAAGCAGAAATTCCTGGGCGATGGTGTGGTGACCGGCTTCGGCACCATCGATGGGCGCCTGGTCTACGTGTTCTCGCAGGATTTCACCGTGCTGGGTGGTTCGCTGGCCGAGGCGCATGCCCAGAAGATCTGCCGCATCATGGACCTGGCCATGCAGAACGGCGCGCCCGTGATCGGGCTCAATGACAGCGGCGGAGCGCGCATCCAGGAGGGTGTGGTGTCCCTGGGCGGCTACGCGGACATCTTCTACCGCAACGTGCGCGCCAGCGGGGTCATCCCCCAGATCAGCGCCATCCTGGGTCCCTGTGCGGGAGGCGCGGTGTACAGCCCGGCCCTCACCGATTTCGTACTCATGGCCGAGGGCACCAGCTACATGTTCGTCACCGGGCCCAATGTGGTCAAGACGGTGACCCACGAGGAGGTGAGCAGCGAGGACCTGGGCGGGGCCATGACCCATGCGAGCAAGAGCGGCGTGGCCCACTTCACGGCGGCCAATGAGATCGAGGCCATCCGGCAGCTGCGGCAGCTGGTGGGCTACATCCCCAGCAATTGCGAGGAGGAGCCGCCAGCATTGCCCTATACCCCGGGTGATGAACTGCGGCCCGAGCTGGATACGATAATCCCCGAGAACCCCAACCAGCCGTACGACATCCGGCAGGTGATGAACGCGGTGATCGATCCCGACAGCAGCATGGAGGTGCATGCCGAGTATGCCCGCAACATGGTCATCGGCTTCGCCCGCGTGGGGGGACGTACTGTGGGCTGCGTGGCCAACCAGCCCGCGGTGCTCGCCGGGGTGCTCGACATCGATGCCAGCACCAAGGCCGCACGCTTCGTGCGCTTCTGCGATGCCTTCAACATCCCCCTGCTGGTGTTCGTGGACGTACCCGGCTTCCTGCCTGGTACCGACCAGGAATGGCGGGGCATCATCAACCATGGGGCGAAGCTGCTCTATGCCTTCAGCGAGGCCACCGTGCCGCGCATCACGGTCATTACCCGCAAGGCGTACGGCGGGGCCTACGATGTGATGAACTCCAAGCACATCGGGTGCGACATGAACTATGCGTGGCCGAGCGCGGAGATCGCCGTGATGGGCGCGAAAGGCGCTGCGGAGATCATCTTCAAGAGCGAGATCGCCAAGGCCGACGACCCCGCCGCCAAGTGGCAGGAGAAGGAGGCCCAGTACAAGGAGCAGTTCGCCAATCCCTACGAGGCGGCCGCGCGGGGCTATGTGGACGAGGTGATCCGGCCCAGCCAGACCCGCATGAAGGTGATGGCGGCCCTGGAGATGTTGCGCAACAAGGTGGACAAACTGCCCCGCAAGAAGCACGGGAACATCCCCTTATGAACGGGCTGCGCAGATGGACCCTGCTCATGGTCCTGCTGGTGGGTGCGCAGGCTCACGCGCAGGTCACCCAGGCGCAGGTGGATTCCGTCCTTGCCCTGCGGGATGATACGGTCAAGGTCATCGCCCTTTCGGACCTCTGTTTCGCATACCGGCGGGTGGATGGTGACTCCGCCCTCCACTTCGGCCGGTCAGCCGCGGAACTGGCCCGCAAGCTGGACTTCCCGCGTGGCGAGGCCCAAGCGTTCAACGACATGGCCATCATCCATATCGACCGCAGCGATTTCCGTGCGGCCGATAGTGCCCTGCACCGTGCGTTGTCCATCCGGCTCGCGCTGAAGGACTCGGCCGGGATAGGGGCCGTGTACAACAAGCTGGGCAACATGCACCAGGCGCAGTCGCGGTTCGAGGAGGCGCTGGCCGAGAACCTCGAGGCCCTCCGCATCTTCGAGCGCATCGGACCGAAGGCCAAGGAGGCGTTGATCCTCAACAACATCGCCATTCTCCAGAACAACCTCCGGCGCCATGCTGATGCCCTGGCCACGCAGGAACGCGTCGTGGACCTGTTGTCGTCCATCGGCGATTCCACCGGCCTGGCCACCTCCTGGGGGAACATGGCGAACTCCTACCTGGCCTTGGGCGATACCGGGCGCGCCATCAGCCATTACGAAGCCGCAGCGCAGGTGTTCCGCCGGCGTGATATGCAGCGTGAGCTGGGTGTGCAGTTGCACAACCTGGCCGGTGCCGTATTGGAGCAGGGCGATCGCCAACGTGCGGAGCGGCTCTATCGGGAGGCGCTGGCCATCCGTGAACGCACCGGGGAGAAGAAGGCGATCGCCTCTTCGCTCATCGGCCTTGGCAAGACCCTGATGAAGGCCGGCAAATGGTCCGCTGCACTGCCGCTGCAACGCCGCGCGCTCGCCATAAGCCGTGAGGTGAACGCCCGGAACGAGCGCATGCAGGCCCTGCTCGACATTGCGCTGGTCCACGCGCGGATGAACAATGGGGACAGCAGCTACTGGTATCATGATCGGTACGTGCAGCTGAAGGATTCGGTCTTCAACGAGGACCTTTCGGCGCAGGTGGCCGAGATGCAGGAGCGTTACCAGGCCGAGAAGCGGGAGCGCGAACTGCTGGAGCAACGTGCACAGATCGCCGTGCTTGCGCAGGAATCCGAGCGACGGCGTTCCTGGCTCGTACTGGCGGCCGCAGGCGCAGGCATGGTCCTGCTGGCCGCACTGCTCATGGTGCAGGTGCAGCGCCGTCGCGCCCGCGCCCAGCGCGATGCGGCCATCATCCGTGAACGGGAGGCCGGACTGAAGGCCGTGATCGAGGCCACCGAGGAGGAACGCCGCCGGCTGGCCCGCGAACTGCACGATGGGGTGGGTCAGCAGCTGGGCGGCCTCAAGCACAGGTTGGAGCATCTGCGCGGAGCCATGGATGCCCCGGGTCTGCAGGACACCATCACCATTGTGGACGATACGGCCCGCGAGGTGCGCGACCTGGCCCACCAACTGATGCCCAAGACCCTGAGCCGGCTGGGATTGGTGCCGGCCGTGGAGGACCTCTTGCACAAGGCGTTCAATGGGACCGGCACCAGCGTGGAGCTGGACCATGTGGGGCTGGAGGCGGGGGTGCCCGACAGCATCGCCACCGGGCTCTATCGCATGATGCAGGAACTGGTGGGCAACATCCTCAAGCATGCCCACGCCACCGCGGTCGAGGTGCAGTTGTTGCGCAACAAGGGCCACGTGGTGTTGATCGTGCAGGACAATGGCCGGGGGCTGGTGCGCACGGAAGGTGCCGGTGGCCTGGGGTTGATGAACATCGCCGATCGCGCCCGGGCACTTGGTGGCACCTTTACCATTGAAGCTGCCCCAGGCCATGGCACCGTGGCCACGATACGTGTTCCTTTGCCGCAGTAGTGCCGGTCCATGAGCGTTGCCAAGGTCATCCGTGTGTTGCTGGCCGATGATCACCGGATCATCACCGACGGCCTGAGCTTGCTCCTCGAAGGGGTGTCGGACATGGAATGTGTCGGCGCATGCGCCAATGGGGCCGAGGTGCTCGAGAGTATCGCCCACCTTGGTGTGGATGTGGTGCTGATGGACATCGACATGCCCGTGCTGGACGGGATCGCCGCCACGGAACGGATCAAGCGCGACCATCCCGCCGTGAAGGTCGTCGTCCTGAGCATGCACGATGAACCTGCGGTGGTGAAACGCGTCATGGAGCTGGGTGCCGATGGCTACCTGGTGAAGAACTGCGGCCGCGATGAACTGCTCTATGCCATCCGGGCGGTGCACGCCGGTCAACGCCATTTCACCGGTGCGGTGGTCGATGGCCTGGTGCGCCAACGCAACGAACAGGCGGCCCAGCATGAACTGCTGAAGGACCTCAGCGAACGGGAGGTGGAGGTGCTGGCAGCGCTGGCCGAAGGGCTGGGCAACAAGGAGATCGGCGATCGGCTCTTCATCAGTCCGCGCACCGTGGATACCCACCGCACCAACCTGATGCGCAAGCTCGACATCCACAACCTGGCCGGACTGGTGCGGGTGGCCATGAAGGCCGGTCTGGTGAGGTAGGACCGATCGTTAAGCCTTGTGAACGGGAGGGCGACCGCTCAACAAGCGGGTGACCCCCGTGTTACTTTGGTGTCCTACAACCAATGACCATGATCATCAAGCTCGCTTCCGTAGCCGCTGTGGCCCTGCTGGCCGCCCTTCCGCACGACCCGCTGCCCGACCTGCAGATCGGGGCCGCACTGCCCAAGGCCGATCATCGCATGAAGGACGTTTCCGGCAAGGAGATCGCCCTCAAGGAACTGGTGGGTGGCAAGGGTGTGCTGGTGATCTTCTCGTGCAACACCTGCCCCTTCGTGGTGGGGTCCGAGGGAAGTGAAGGCTGGGAGGGACGCTATCCGGAGCTCGCCGCCTTTGCCCAACGCTACGGTGTCGGGGTGGCCTTCATCAACAGCAATGAGGCCAAGCGGAACGACGGTGATTCCTATGCCGACATGCAGGCCCGGTACAAGGAGAAGGGCTACCAGGGTGCCTACCTGTTGGACAAGGACCACGTGGTGGCCGATGCCTTCGGTGCGCGCACCACGCCCCATGTGTTCCTCTTCGACAAGGACATGAAGCTCGTGTACAAGGGCGCCATCGACGATAACGTGGCGAAGGCCGCCGAGGTGAAGGAGCGTTGGCTCCACAATGCCATCGAGCGGCTCGCCGAGGGCAAGGCGATCGAGCCGACCATGACCCGCAACATCGGTTGCAGCATCAAGCGCATGCCGCACAAGCACTGAGCGCGTGCGCACCAGTTGGTGAAAGGCAAGGCGCCGGGCCACGTGGTCCGGCGCTTTGCTGTTGATGGGTCCAGGCAACTAACAGGACGGTCTGTGTTCCCCATTGGCGGCGGGCCCGCACTGTTGAAAACAAAGGGCCACAAGGGCCGACACTGCGGTGTTCCTTTGCACGAAATTCCATCGGCATGAACGTCCTGTTGATCGGTAGCGGTGGCCGTGAGCACGCCATGGCCTGGAAGATCGCCCAGAGCTCGCTGCTCGACAGCCTGTGGGTGGTGCCCGGGAACCCCGGCATGGTGCGGCATGGTCGCATCGCCGAGGTGGACATCAACGACCACAAGGCGCTGCGTCGCTTCCTGCTGGAGAAGTCCATCCGCATCGTGGTGGTGGGCCCGGAGGGACCGCTGGTCGAAGGGCTGCATGACCGCATCGCCGACGATCCCCAGCTGGCCGGTCAGGTCACGGTGATCGGGCCGCGTAAGGAGGCCGCACAGCTCGAAGGCAGCAAGGATTTCGCCAAGGAGTTCATGTTCCGGCACAACATTCCCACGGCTGCGCACCGCACGTTCGTGAAAGGTCAGTTGCAGGATGCGGTGGAGCACTTGGAACGCATGTCATCGCCCTACGTGATCAAGGCCGATGGCCTCGCCGCGGGCAAGGGCGTGGTGATCACCAGCGACCGCAAGGAGGCCACGGCGGTGATCAAGGGCATGCTCGATGGCAGCAGCTTCGGTGCAGCCGGCGAGCGCGTGGTGATCGAGCAGTTCCTGAACGGGGTCGAGCTCAGCGCCTTCCTCATCACCGATGGGGAGGCCTTCAAGATGCTGCCGGCCGCCAAGGACTACAAGCGGTTGGGCGATGGCGACTCCGGGCCGAACACCGGCGGCATGGGGGCCGTTTCACCCGTGCCTTTCGCTGACAAGGAGTTCATGCAGAAGGTGCACGATCGCATCGCGGCGCCCACGATCCGCGGTCTGCGCAAGGATGGCATTGCCTACAGCGGCTTCCTGTTCATGGGCCTGATGAACGTGAACGGGGAACCGTACGTGATCGAGTACAACGTCCGCATGGGCGATCCGGAGACGGAGGCCGTGCTGCCACGCCTGCGGAGCGATCTTCTCGACCTCTTCGAGGGCATCGCCACAGGTACCCTCAGCGAGCGCCACGTGGATGTGGACGACCGCACGGCCGTGACCATCGTGATGGCCTCGGAAGGCTATCCGGGCAAGGTGGTGACGGGCCGCGCCATCGGTGGGCTGGAACTGGTGCGGGAGGCCTATGTGTTCCATGCCGGAACGGCCGAGAAGGATGGTCAACTGGTCACGGCCGGAGGCCGTGTGCTGGCGGTCACCGCGTTCGGCAAGGACCTGGAGCAGGCCATTGCCTCCGCTTACCGCAGCGCGTCACTGATCGACTTCGAAGGAAAGGTGATGCGCACGGACATCGGCCATGACCTGGTGCGCATGCGCACGCCCAAGGGGGCGCAGCAGCAGGCCTGATCCTCAGGCGATGGTGCCGTCCTGCTTGGCCTTGCGGTTGTACTTGCCCTGCAGGTTCAACCAGTAGACCATGCCCACGAACAGCAGCACGGAAATGGCGATGCTCGGCAGCCAACCCATGGCGGGGAGGATCTTCATGGTCCACTCCAGGAAATGTCCGATGGCGAAGGAGATCTGTTGCATCGTGCGTAAGCTTGGGGCCGCGCAAATATAGCGCCCGGTCCATTCCACGGCCATCCATGCTCACAGGCCTTTTCCGAAGCAACCAGCCCGCCGTGCTGCTCACCGCCTTGGTGCTGGTGCCGTTGCTCTTCGCCGGTGCGTTCACCGGTGCTCCGGTCCCGGAAGGGGTGCACATGGTCCTGTTCCAGGTGTTGCTGGACAAGGCGGGTGCTTCGGCAGCCGTGCAGGGGGGCATCGCCATCGGCCTGGTGCTCATCCTCACCCTGCAGCTCGCATCACTGGTGAACAACACCGAGCAGACCGACCGGCGCAACCACTTGGTGGTCTTCCTGTTCCCGGTGCTGTTCGCCCTGTTCCACCGCTCCGTGCTGCTGGACCCCGCGCTGGCCGGCATGCCACTGGTCATCTGGGCCATGCGGAGGGCCTGGTCCATCACCAACGTGGGTCCGGCGCTGGGTCCCCTCTTTGACGCTGGGCTGCTGCTCGGGCTGGCGGCGCTCGTCTACTTGCCGTACACGTTCCTGGTGGTGGTGGTCTGGGCCTCCGTCTCGGTGATCAGGCCCTTCCAATGGCGGGAGTACCTGATGCCCGCGTTGGGTGCCGCCGTGGTGTTCTACCTGGCCTGGGGGGTGCTTCATTTGAACGGCCTCACCCCCTGGCGCCCGCTGCTCACGGTGGCCGATACCCGTCTCCCGGCGCTGGAGGCCGCACCGTGGGCCTGGCGTTGGCTGCGTGCCGGTGTACTTGTTCCCGTGCTGCTGGCCGCCTTGTACGAGTTCACGGTGAGCTACCAGCGGGGGGTGATGCAGGTGAAGAACCTCCGTTCCTCCTTCCTGGCCCTGGGGGCCGCCCTTTCGGTGGTGGTGGGCGGGGTGTACGCGTTGAACAACGCCTTTCCGCCCGTGCTGCTGGCCGTTCCGGTCTCGGTGGTGGCCGTGCACGGTTTCCTGGGGAACCGCCGCATGGCGTTGCGGGAGCTGGCCTTGTGGGTGCTGCTGGCGCTCGCGCTCTGGGCGCAATGGACCTGAGGTCCGGCGGACCGGTGCCTGCCGACTACCTTTGCCGCGGCCTGCAACCATGCGGGCCAGTGCTCCTGATGAAGTTCGGCGTGGTGACCTTCCCCGGTTCCAATTGCGATGAGGACATGATCAACGTCCTGGAGTCGCTCACCAGCAAACCCGTGGAGCGTCTCTGGCACAAGGAGCATGACCTCCGCGGCGTGGACATGGTGGTGCTGCCCGGCGGGTTCTCCTACGGCGACTACCTGCGCAGTGGGGCCATCGCGCGCTTCTCGCCCATCATGCAGGAGGTGGCCGCCCATGCCGCGAAAGGTGGCCTGGTGTTCGGGGTGTGCAACGGGTTCCAGGTGCTGTGCGAGGCCGGTCTGGTGCCGGGTGCACTGCTCCACAACGCGGGCCAGAAGTTCATCTCGAAGAACGTCCACATCCGCCGCGGCACCGCCAACACGGCCCTCACGAACGCTGTGCCCGACAAGGCGCTGAAGATCCCCATCGCGCACGGCGAGGGCCGCTACCACGCCGATGCCGCCACCCTGAAGGCGCTGAAGGACAACGATCAGGTGCTCTTCCGTTACTGCGACGCCGAGGGCCGCATCACCGACACCGCCAACCCCAATGGCAGCCAGGACAATATCGCCGGGGTGTGCAACAAGGGCCGCAACGTGTTCGGCATGATGCCGCACCCGGAACGGGCCTGCGATGAACGCCTGGGCAACACGGACGGCCGTTCGCTCTTCGCCTCCCTGTTGAAGGAGGTGCTCGCTTAAGGAACCGTCACCCGGAGCCGCGGGGCGATGGTGCCCATCCGGGAAAGGTCGGCGACCTGCACCACCGGGCCTCCGCGCACACCGCGCCATCCAGCGAACTCATGACCTGCGGCCGGCTCGATCGCCAGCGTGGCCGGTATCCCCGAAAGGCATAGCACCTGGCGACGCCCAGGAGGCAGTGCCAGGCCATTCAGCAGCACACGGCCCTGATCGGGTGGAGGCACCTCCACGGTCACGCGTTCCACCCGCCGTCCCGTTCGCTGTCCGAGGTAGGTGAACAGGTGCTGGGGGCGCTGGGAAACGAAGGCCTTCATCGCTTCCAAGGAGGCCGTGGGGGAGGGCCGGTCCAGTTCGTTGGACCAGCGGGCCTGGTCGGCTTCGAGCAGGTGTGCGTCCGCCGCGTGGATGCTGTCCGCGAGGTGGATGAGGTGGTCGGTGGCCCACGCCGAGGCCTGCAGTGCCGTGAGGCGGGCCAGCAGGCGCACTTGCAGGTCCGGATGACCGAGCAGCTGCGGGATGAAGGGTGTCTCCGGCTGGCTGGCGGCGCACATCCGCTCCACGCTGTTCTCATCGGCCGGTGCCCAGAGGTCCAGGTCGAAGAGCACCCACCGCCAGCGTCCACCCGGCATCCGGGGGCGGTAGCAGCGCACGTTCAGGTCGTGGTCCGCGCGGCCCGTGTACAGGTCCATGCAGGCCAGGTCGATGAGGCTCGCCAGGTCCAGCCAGGCTTCCAGGCTGTCGACTGGAGCGCCTGCTAGCAGGGCATCCCGTGCCGCCAGGAAACGCTCGTCGTTGCCCGACCGTTCCACCAGGGCAGGACCTTCCAGCACGTCCACGGCCTCGGCGCCACTGCATTGGGCCAGCCATTGCGCATCCTTGGGCGGCATGCGCCGGTAGAGCCCCCAGTGCGTGCCGTTCAGCCAGAGGTCCACCGGTGCGGAAGGCTGCACCTCCAGGGCGAGACCATGCTGCTGCACCACCACCTCCATCAGCCGGTTGCGCAGGTAGGCGTGCGGACCGGCATCGGCGCGCAGCATCAATTCATCGCAGCGGGTCCCGTCCGCGAAGGCGAACAGCGCATCCTCCTCCGCGTACAGCTTCAACGACCGTTTGGCCAGCCCCCGTGAGCCGCTGCCGCTGATCCGCAGCTGCACAGGGGACATGCGCCCATCGATGTCCTGGAAATGACCGGGTCGTTCCCAGAGGGCGCCTTGGCGGGTGTGGTTGGCCTGGGCACCGCTCACGAGGATCCCGAGGCTGTCGCTCCATAGGTGATGCGGGTCGGCCACCAGGTCCACGCGTTCCACCGGGCGTTGCTGCACATCCACCACCACGCAGCGCTCGGGTCCGGCCAGCTTGCCCGGCGCAACGACCTGGGCGCGCAGCACCGAGGTCCGCTCCACAGGGACCGGTCCGATGGCGGTCCGCGCTTCAGCCCGTGAGGGGTCCGATCCGTCCAGGGTGTAGCGGACGGCACATCCCTCCGGCGCCACCAGACGAATGGCGCAGGGACCGGCCAGGCACGCATCGAGGCCTTCCACCTCGGGCATCGGTGCACGGCCACGCAGCGGTCCTTCTGCGCCGGCGCGGTTCGCCAGTCCGGGGCTGGTGCGGGTGAAGAAGCTCCATTCCGCAGCACCATCGGGCAGGCGGCCCACACCCACGTCGAACGGCAGGGACGGGTAGGTGAAGAGGTCGCTGATGGTGAAGCCGTCCGCTGCGATGAGCAGCACCGTGCCGCCCGTGCGGTCCAGGGTGAAGCCCAGGTGCTCGGGTCCGCGCTCGGGATGCGCATCCGCCAGCAGCACCAGGTGGGCCTTGGGTGCCAGCGTGAGCGGGGCATCGATCACATGCTGCCGGCCCTGATAGGCGATGCGCATGCCGGCCAGCTGTGCGGTGCGGTTGCCAGCGTTGTACAGTTCGATCCAATCCGGTGTGCCGCCGTTCACCTCCAGCGCATGCTGGTTGGAGGCCAGCAGCTCGTTGATCACCACACGGGGCTGTGCATCGGCCAGGAAGGCGGAGAGCAGGAGGCCGATGGATGACGCGATACGCACCGGCCGAAATTAGGGGGATCGCCCCGGTGCGTTCAAAGGGCCTTGCGGGTGACGAAGTACCGCCAGGCCACGATGGCCTTCTGGAGCTTGGTGAGCCGCGTGAGGTCCTTGTCCCAGAGCTTGGGCAGCAGCAGCCGGTTCAGGCGGGCGAGCAGGCGGAAGAACGCGCGTTCCATGGCTCAGTGGTGCTGGAGGTCACAGGGCTCGTGGGCCCATTCCAGTTCGATGGTGGCGTGGTGGATGCCCAGCGCGTGCAGCTCATCCCGCGCCTTGCACTTGATGGCCTGGGCCTGCGGAAGGTCCGCCGCGTCCACCACGATGTGCACGGTATGCACCACGAAGCTGCCATCGAGCGTCCACGTGTGCTGGTCGTGCAGGTCCTTCACATGGGGGATGGCCATGAGGCGTGTGCGCACCTCCTGCATGTCAAGGCCCGCCGGGATCTCCTGCATGAGGATGCCGGTTCCCTTCCGGAGTGTGCCGAGGGCATTCACGAGGATGAACACGCTGATGGCCACGCTGAGCAGGGGGTCCATGATGGTCCAGCCGGTGAAGTGGATGATGACCGCACCGAGCAGCACGGCCGCCCAGCCGAGGACGTCCTCCAGCAGGTGCAGGTAGGCACCGCGTTCGTTCAGGGTGCCGCCGCCATGGAGCTTCCACGCCGCCAGTCCGTTCATCGCCAGACCGAACAGGGCGATGCCGATCATGCCGGTGGCGTCGGGCGCGCCCGGGTCCCACAGCTTGGGCACGCTCACGGACAGCATGATCACGGACCCGATGATCAGCACCACGCTGGTGAGCCAGCCGCCCAGCATGCTGTACCGGCCATACCCGTAGCTGTATTGCGCATCCCTCCCCCGCAGGGCCACGCGCTGCAGGTACCACGCGGTGCCCAGCACCAGGCAGTCGCCGGCATCGTGCAGGGCATCGGTCAGTACGGCGATGCTGTGGGTCCAGAGACCGCCGGCCACTTCCACCCCGGTGAAGGCCAGGTTGATGAGGAAGGCCGTGCGCAGCGCCCGCGCACCCGCGGCGTTCACATGGCCATGCGGATGCTCATGGGGGTGATGGCCCGCGTGATCATGAGCATGGACGTGCGCCATGTGGCGAAGGTAACCGCCTCACCCCACGATGACCCGGCCCGTGCGCTTGGCCAGTTTCACTTTGATTGGCTCAAGTCGCATTTTCTCAGCAAGGATCACCAGTTGGTCTTCATACGAAGTACAAGAAAGTAGCTTCTCAGCCAGTTCCTTCAGCATACGATCCAACCGGCGCTCCTTCAGGATGTCGATGGCCTCCTCCAGCGCATGATAGAGCTGTTCGTTCTCGCGCTTCACATGGATCTTGTGGCGCTCCTTCCAGTTGGGGCTCAGCACGTGCCGTTCGGTGAGCAGGTCGATCGCGGTGCGGCGCCAATGCTCCTGGTCATGGCCTACATACCGGCCGGGGTCCACGGCATGGCCCAGGTTGCGGGTGTGGCGGTAATCCAGGTAGATCTCGCGGAACAGCGGGTCGTCGAAGAGGATGTCGTCGTGTGCGAGCAGCTCGAACATCAGTTCGGCCAGGCTCATCTCGTCCTCGGCCGGATTGCCGTGCTCGTCCTGCACCGGCACGCGGACCTGCTCATGGCCGTAGGCCAGCAGCATTCGCAGCAGGTCGCGTTCCTGCGGCGTGGTGCCGAGGTCCTCGACGGTGGGCTGCGGCGCGGCGATCTCCGGGGCCACCAGTTCCTCCGGCACGGCCTCTTCGCCGCCCAGCTTCTTCCGGAACTGCCGCCGCAGCACCTTGTTGGTCTCGCTGATCAGCGCCTGCTCGGGGATCTCCAGCAGCCGGCTGCACTGCTGCAGGTAGAGCGAGCGCAGCACCTGGTCGGGCACCAGGGCGATGCTCTCCACGATGTCGTGGATGGCGGCCGCCTTCTTCACCGGGTCGTTACCCACGTCCTGCATCAGCAGCCCGGCCTTGAACACCAGGAAATCCTGCGCGGTCCGCGTCAGGTGGTCCAGCACCTCGCTGCTGCTGTGGCCCTTGGCGAAGCTGTCGGGGTCCTCCCCCTCGGGGAAGGTCACCACCTTCACGTTGAGGCCTTCCTTCAGCACCAGGTCGATGCCGCGCAGGCTGGCCTTCATCCCCGCCGCATCGCCATCGTAGAGGATGCACACCGTGGGCGCGTAGCGCTTGATCAGGCGCACCTGATCCTCGGTGAGGCTGGTGCCGCTGCTGGCCACCACGTTGGTGATGCCCGCCTGGTGCAGGCTGATCACATCGGTGTAGCCCTCCACCAGGTAGCAGAGCTGCTGCTCCACGATGGCCTTCTTCGCCAGGAAGATGCCGTAGAGCGAGCGACTCTTGTTGTAGAGCGCGCTCTCGGGGCTGTTGAAGTACTTGGGCAGCTTCTTGTCGCTGCGCAGCGTGCGGGCACCGAAGGCGATGGGTTGACCACTAAGCCCCTGCACGGGGAAGGTGACGCGTCCGGCGAAGAAGTCCCAGGCCGTGCCGTCCTCGCGCCGCTTGATCCAGCCGGCCTTCTCCAGCACCTCGGGGTCGAAGCCGTGGGCCAGCGCCGCGCTGGCGAAGGTGCTGCCCTGCTCGGGCACATAGCCCAGCTGGAAGGCGCGGATGGTGGCATCGGTGAAGCCGCGCTCGTGGAAGTAGGAGAGGCCGATGCGGCGGCCCTCGTCCGTGTTCCAAAGCTGGTCCACGCTCCAGTTCAACGCCCACTGCTGCACCACGGCGAGGCTCTCGCGCTCGCTCTGTTCCAGCTGCTGTTCCGGTGTGCTCTCTTCCTCCGGCAGCTCGATCTGGTAGCGCTTGGCCAGCCAGCGGATCGTCTCCACGTAGCTGAGGTGCTCGTGCTTCTGGAGGAAGGTGATGGCATCGCCGCTCTCCCCGCAACCGAAGCACTTGAAGATGCCGAGGTTGGGGCTGACGTTGAAGCTGGGCGTCTTCTCGTTGTGGAAGGGGCACAGGCCCAGGTAGCGGGGGCCTTTGCGCTTCAGCGCCACGAACTCGCCCACGACCTCCTCCACGCGGACGGCGTCCTTCACCTGTTGGATGGCGTGCGGAGAGATCATGGATGGCGGAGCGGGGCGCGAATTTACCGGTTCACGCGTGCTGTTCCGGAGGAGGAACAACGCTCAGACCCCGTCCCAGAAATACAAGCTCAAAATGCGAACAACCGTCCAACCGGTTGTCCACAGTCGCTTCAGCGCTGCGCCACCCCGGTGCTGTCGTAGGTCACGCGCCTCACCTCCTTGCCCAGGGGGTCGTAGAAGACCCAATCGCCCACGGTGAGGCCTTGGTGGTAGTGGCCGGTGTAGTAGGGCATCCCGTTCGCGTGGAACACCTCGGTGGGGCCCTCCTCCTTGCCGTTCCGGTAGGTCACCCGGCTGCGCACGCTGCCATCGGGGAAGTAGGAGGTCCACGGGCCGGTGCGCACGCCTTCGATCAGTTCGCCTTCCATGCGCCCGCCATCCTTCGTGTGGATCACCTGGGGGCCGTTGGCCGGAGCGGCCGGCGTGCTGGCCGTGGTGTCCGCGGCGGGCGTGCTTGCAGGCGTTCCGGCATTGGGCGGGGTGCATCCCTGGGACAGGGCCAGCATCAGGACGAAGCAGGAGCTGCGCAGCATGGCGGTCACGGTCATTTGATGCGTTCCACGGTGAGCTGCACCAGGGCCTCGAGGCTGTCCCGGGCGTCGTTGCGCGGGAAGGTGTGCAGCACGGCGATGGCCTCGTCGCGGTAGGCGTACATGCGTTCCCGGGCGTGGTCGATGCCGCCGGCCTTGGCCACGAGCTCCACCACGCGGGCCACGGCCTTGCTGTCCTCGTTGTTGTTCTTCACGGTGTTCACCATCCACCGGCGGTCGGCGGCGGACACGTGCTGCAGGGCATGGATCAGCGGCAGGGTGAGCTTCTTCTCCTTGATGTCCAGTCCCGTGGGCTTGCCGGTCTCGGCCCCGCTGCCATAGTCGAACAGGTCGTCCTTGATCTGGAAGGCGATGCCCACCAGCTCACCGAACTTCCGCATGCGCTCCACCTCCTCCACGGGCCTGCCGGCCGCGCTGGCCCCGCTGGCGCAGCACGCGGCGATGAGGCTGGCGGTCTTCTGCCGGATGATGGTGAAGTAGACCTCCTCGCTGAAGTTGAGGTTGCGGCTCTTCTCCAATTGGAGCAGCTCGCCCTCGCTCATCTCGCGCACCGCATGGCTCACGATGCGGAGCAGCTCGAACTCGCCCTTGTCGATGGCCAGCAGCAGGCCTCGGCTCAGCAGATAATCGCCCACCAGCACGGCGATCTTGTTCTTCCACAGGGCGTTGATGCTGAAGAAGCCGCGCCGCAGGGGGCTGCCGTCCACCACATCGTCGTGCACCAGGGTGGCCGTGTGCAGCAGTTCGATCAGGCTGGCCGCGGTGAAGGCGCTCTCGTTCACCGGCCCGAACAGCCGGGCGCTGAGCAGGGTGAACATGGGCCGCATCTGCTTGCCCTTGCGCTTCACGATGTAGTGCATGATGCGGTCCAGCAGCGCGGCGCGGCTCCGCATGGCCTCGCGGAAATGGGGCTCGAAGGCCTTCATCTCCGCAGCGATCGGCCGCTGGATCTCGTCAATGGACAGCATCGGGGGACTAAGTTCGGCACGATCGGCGTTCCGGAAGCCTCGGCACGCAACCGGTCACCGGTTCCTGCGTCCATGCTGAGGACGTGCCGCTGCCGCCTACCTTCGCTCAACATGCCAATGCCCCGCCCTGTTCACCGCACCTGGACGACCCTGCTCCTGGCCGTTCTGGCCACGGCGGCCCTCTCCCAGCCCCAGAAGGCGAAGGTGGTGCTGTACAAGGACCGCTTAGCGGCCCAGTTCGACACGGTGGATTGCGTGAAGAACGTGGTCAAGGTCAACCCGCTGCTCTTCTTCCGCGGCGAGATCCCCATCTATTACGAGCGCGCCCTCACCCCGCGCCTCAGCCTCGAGGTGGGCCTCGGGGTCACCCTGCGCGACTACCTCGCCCTGGGCTTCACGGAGGATGCCGATGATTTCGGCGCTGGCACGCAGATCATCCCCAACCCCAGCTTCCATATCGCCGCGCGGTTCTACCTGGTGGACGACCTGGAGCCACAGGGCTGGTACCTGCAGCCGGAGTTCGCCCATCTGGTCTACACCAAGGACATCCAGAAGCGGGGCGATGATGGCCAGTTCACGGGCGAGGAACTGCGCGATGAGCGCACCTACAACGACCTGCGCCTGCTGGCCGGCTACCAGGTGCTGGGCCTCAGCAGCAACTGGCTGCTCGATTTCTACGGCGGGATCGGCTTCCGCTCGCGCAACCGGATCAAGGTGAGCGAGACCATCGACCTGGCCTCGCAGGTCTACGCCTACGACGTCACCGAGGAGTCGGACAACGTGCCGATGTTCTACTTCGGGATGAAGCTCGGCCTGGGCTGGTAGGGCGGCGCCTACTTCATCACGCGTTCGCCTTCCTTCAACGCCGGCTCGTTCTTGTTGGCGAGCTGCCCGCAGGCGGCATCGATGTCGCGCCCACGGCTGCGGCGGATCCGTGCGATGATGCCCTTCTTGTCCAGGTACTGCTGGAAGGCCTCGGCATCCTGGGCGTCCGTGCGACCGAAACCGCCCTCGTCGATGGGGTTGTATTCGATCAGGTTCACCTTGGCGTGCACGTCGCTGGCGTACTTCACCAGTTCCTGCGCGTCGGCCAGTGAATCGTTGAAGCCGCGCAGCAGGATGTACTCGAAGGTGACCGGCTGGCGCGTGACCCGGGTGTAGTAGCGGAGCGCCTCCTTCAGTTCGCTGAGGGAGTTCTGCTCGTTGATGGGCATGATGCGGTCGCGCTTCGCATCGTTGGCCGCATGCAGGCTCAGCGCCAGGTTGAACTTGGTGCCATCATCGGCCAGCTTGCGGATCATCTTGGCGATGCCCGCAGTGCTCACCGTGATGCGCTTGGCGCTCATGCCCAGGCCGTCGGGTGCGGTGATGCGCTCGGCGCTGCGCAGGGTGTTGGCGTAGTTGAGCAGCGGCTCACCCATGCCCATGTACACGATGTTCGTGAGCCCCTGATGGTAGTACTTGTGCGCGAGCTGGTCGATCAGCACCACCTGGTCCACGATCTCGCCGGCGCTGAGGTTCCGGATGCGCTTCAGCTTGCCGGTGGCGCAGAAGCTGCACGTGAGGCTGCACCCGATCTGGCTGCTGATGCAGGCCGTGAGGCGGGTGGGGGTGGGGATGAGCACGCCTTCCACCACATGACCGTCATGGGTCTTGAACGCGCACTTCACCGTGCCATCCTGGCTGCGCTGCTCCTCGGCCAGCACCAGCGGAAGCAACACGCAACGCTCCGCCAGCTGGGCCCGGAAGGCCTTGGGCAGGTCGCTCATGTCGTCCCAACTACGCGCCTTCTTCTTCCACAGCCACTCCCACAGCTGCTTGGCGCGGTAGGGCTTCTCGCCCAGCTCCGCCACCAGGGCCTGCACCTCCTCCAGGGAGAGGTCGCGGATATCGGTGGCCTTGTCGCTCATGTCTCAGTCGCCCAAGCCGAAAGGCGAAGGCGATGGCAAAGGTCGGGCATCCCGGCTCAGTAGCTGCATGCCTCCCAGCTGCCTCGCTCGATGTAGCAGCCAAAGTCGTCATGCACGCAGTCATCGTGATCGGTGCGGTATTCAATGATCGGGAACAGCACAAAGGCCTTGGCGGTCGTTAGCGTACCATAGCCGCAGCCGGTCGCGCCGTTCGGCCGGAAGTACTGGTTCACCAGGAGCATTCCCTGCCGCTTGTCCGCTTGAGGAACAGCCTTGGTCCCCGCGAATGAAAGGGCGAAGAACAAGCCTCCCAGGGAAGCTGTGAGGATGATCGGAAGGGCGAGGAGCAGGCCAAGCAACGCGGGACCCATGGCGTTGAGCCAAGTGGGGCGGAACCGATCGGAAAGAGCCAGATAGGTGAACCAGAGAACACTTGCGAGGAACACCACCACATCGGTCCAGAAGCCATAGAGCGAAATGGGCGTGAACAGCACGACCAGTTGCCAGAGCCCAAGGCCCAGCAGGGACCAGCGGTCGGCAAGGAAGCGGGGCATCGAGGGTCAGCGGTACGCGTCCTTGCGGTGGGCGACGCGTTCAACACGCACCAGCCGGACGGTATCACCTATGGCGTAGATGATGCGGTATTGCCCCACCCGGATGCGCCATAGGTCCGCATGCCCGGCGAGTTTCTTGCAGCCGGCAGGTCGTGGGTCTTGGGCCAGGCGTCCTACCGCTGCCGCTATGCGAAGCGCCATGTCGGTCGACAGGGAGCGAACCTCACGGGCTGCGCTGCGCGACCACTCCACGGAGTAGCTCACTTTCGGGCCGCGCGTTTCTTCAGGGAACGGACCACTGCCTCATGGCTGACCGTCAGTTCATTCCGGCGTTGCTCTGCGATCAAGCCGTCCAGCAGGTCCTCAATGGCCTCAGGGTCCTTGCTCAACCGATCGAGATCGATCTGCACGATACGCTTCTTGCGGGCCTCGTCAAAGAGGATGGTGACGCCTTTCATGACCGCAAGATAAGCAGGTCCCTACCCGGCCGCCCCCAGCACCAGTTCCGCCACCTGCAGGTCGAAGGGCGTGGTCACCTTGATGTTGTGGTCCTCGCCCTCCACCAGGTGCACATCCACACCCAGGCGCTCCACCAGGGTGGCCTCGTCGGTGAAGGCGGGGTCGTAGGGCAATTCGAAGGCCCGGCGCAGCAGCGGGACCCGGAAGCACTGCGGGGTCTGCACGGCACGCAGGCGGCTGCGGTCGATGGCCTGGGAGCCCTCCTCCGTGAGCTCGCGCACCGAGGAGGCGATGGGCACCACGGGGATCGCGGCCCCATGCGCTTCGGCTGCGGCAAAGCAGCGGGCGATGAGCGCGGTGTTCACCAGCGGCCGCACGCCGTCGTGCACGGCCACCAGCCCGTCGTGGTCCACCGTCCGCAGGCCCTCCAGGGTGCTGTGGAAGCGCTCGGCACCGCCGGCCACCAGGGTGTGCGGCACATCGAACTCGTGCTCGGCGCACAGGTCCTCCCAGGTGGTGTGGTGGTCGGCCGGCAGCACCAGCACCAGGGGCATGGCGGCATCGAAGGCGTGGAAGGCCCGCAGGGTGTGGAAGAGCAGCGGCTCACCGTGCAGCAGCAGGAACTGCTTGGGGATGGCGGCGCCCATGCGCTTGCCCGACCCGCCGGCGACGATGATGGTGGTGCGCTTCATGAATGCTCACCGCAAAGGCGCGGAGACACAAAGGAACGCAGAGGCGCCAGAACAAAGGGCCGCTTTCTAGGCGGCCCTTTGCGTCTTTGCGGTGAAGCGATCAGATGATCAGCATCGCATCCCCGTAGGAGAAGAAGCGGTACTTGTCCTTGATGGCCACCTTGTAGGCCTCCCACACGTGCTCGTAGCCACCGAAGGCCGCCACCTGCATCAGCAGCGTGCTCTCGGGCATGTGGAAGTTGGTCACCATGCTGTCGGCAATGCTGAAGTCGTAGGGCGGGAAGATGAACTTGTTCGTCCACCCGTTCATCGGCTTCATGTGGTTCTCGGTGCTCACGCTGCTCTCAATGGCGCGCATGGTGGTGGTGCCCACGGCGCACACGCGCTTGCGGGCGTCCTTGGCGCGGTTCACGATGTCGCAGGCATCCTTGGTGATGATCACCTGCTCGCTGTCCATCTTGTGCTTGGTGAGGTCCTCCACCTCCACGGGGCGGAAGCTGCCCAGGCCCACGTGCAGGGTCACCTCGGCGAAGTTCACGCCCTTCAGCTCCATGCGCTTCATCAGCTCGCGGCTGAAGTGCAGGCCGGCGGTGGGGGCCGCCACGGCGCCTTCCTCCTTGGCGTAGATGGTCTGGTAGCGTTCGGCATCGCTGGGTTCGGTCTCGCGCTTGATGTAGCGCGGCAGCGGGGTCTCGCCCATCTCGGTGATGGTCTGCTTGAACTCCTCGTAGGTGCCGTCGAAGAGGAAGCGCAGCGTGCGGCCGCGGCTGGTGGTGTTGTCGATCACCTCCGCCACCAGCTCATCGTCCTTGCCGAAGTAGAGCTTATTGCCAATGCGGATCTTGCGGGCGGGGTCCACGATCACGTCCCACAGCAGGCTGTCGCGGTTCAGTTCGCGCAGCATGAACACCTCGATCTTGGCGCCGGTCTTCTCCTTGTTGCCCCACATCCGCGCGGGGAACACCTTGGTGTTGTTGAGGATGAAGGTGTCGCCCTCATCGAAGTAGTCCAGGATGTTCTTGAACTTCTTGTGCTCGATCTTCCCATCCTTGCGGTGCAGCACCATCAGCTTGCTGCCATCACGGTCCTTGGTGGGGTATAGGGCGATCTGCTCCTTGGGGAGGTCGAACTTGAATGCGGTAAGTTTCATGGGTGGGGAACGGGGCTTACGGGCCCGGTGTAATGTGAAATGGGGGCCGAAGATAAGTCGATCGTTAAGCGAACGTCAAAGCGGCGGAAGACCTTGATGCAGAAGGGGTTTTCAACGGGCGTGGAGCCTTGTTCGTCGGCCCTGGATCAGCTTCTGTCGGGAAGCGGGGCGATCCGTTGGGCCCACACCACGGGCGGGTCGGCATCGGCCACGGTGTAGGGACCGATGGCCGTGCGGCGCAGGGCGCTGAGGTGTCCGCCGCAGCCCAGCATCTGGCCCACATCGTGCGCCAGGGACCGGATGTAGGTGCCCTTGCTCACATGCACCTCGAAGTCCACCTCGGCACCGCGGATGGCGGTCACCTCCAGCCGGGAGATGAGCACCTTCACCGCGGGCATCTCCACTTGGGAACCCTCGCGGGCCAGGAAGTAGCCGCGTTCCCCCTCGTGCCGTTTGGCGGAGTAGAGGGGAGGGCGCTGCATCACCTCACCGGTGAAGCGGGCGAAGGCGGCGCGGATGGTGGCCTCGTCCAGCTGGTCCCAGGGCCCGGCCGGTTCGGGTGTCGTCTCCAGGTCGTAGCTCGGGGTCACGCTGCCCAGGGTCACCGTGCCGGTGTACACCTTCTCCAGTCCCGTGAGGGTGGGCAGCTGCTTGGTGCGCGGTCCGTAGGCCATGATCAGCAGGCCGCTGGCCAGGGGGTCCAGGGTGCCGGCGTGGCCCACCTTGAAGTTCTTGCGCTGCACCACACTGCGCATGGCCCCGCGGATCTTGTTCACAGCATCGAAGCTGGTCCAGCCCAGGGGCTTGTCCACCAGGATCAGGCCGCCCTCCTCGGGGGTGAACACATGGTCCGCCGCGGTGTGTCCGATGCCCGCCGTCATCACATCATCTGCATGGACACGCCCGCCAGGTGGAGCGCGATGATGAGGCCGCCCACGGCGATGCGGTACCACCCGAAGGCCCGGAACCCATGCTGGCTCACGAAGGCCACGAAGGAGCGGATGGCGACAATGGCCACCACGAAGGCCACCACGTTCCCCACCGCGAAGAGCTGCAGGTGCTCGCCGGTGATGGTGCCCCCATCCTCCAGGTAGTCGTGGATGCTCTTCACCGTGGCGCCGAACATGGTGGGCACGGCGAGGAAGAAGCTGAACTCGGCCGCGTGCCGCCGCGTGAGGCCCTGCGTCATGCCGCCGATGATGGTGGCCGCCGAGCGCGACACGCCCGGCACCATGGCCAGGCACTGCCACAGGCCGATCACCGCGGCCTTGCGGTAGGTCATGGGCTGCTGGCCGGTGGCCGTTCCGCCCGGTGCCCAGCGGTCGATGAAGAGGAACACGATGCCGCCCAGGAAGAGCATCACGCCCACCACCAGCGCGTTCTCCAACAGCAGGTCCACCATGTCCTTGAAGAGCAGCCCGAAGACCACTGCGGGGATGAAGCCCACGAAGAGCTTGGTGTAGAAGTCGATGCTCTGGAAGAAGCGCTTCCAGTAGAGGGCGATCACGGACAGGATGGCCCCGAACTGGATGGCCACGGTGAAGAGCTTCACGAACTCGTCCTGCTGGATCCCCATGATGGTGGACCCGATGATCATGTGCCCCGTGCTGGAAACGGGCAGGTACTCGGTAAGGCCCTCGATGATCGCGAGGACGATGGCCTGGACCAGGGTCATTGCGCGGCGCCGTTGCCCTTGTCGCGCTTCAGGATGGCGAAGGCGATGAACAGGTAGCCGCTGAGGACCACGATGGGCGCCACGGTGATGCGGCGCGGGCTGAAGATGGCGTTCTCATCGAACGCGTTGGGGTCGCCGTTGCCGCCGCCGGCCATCAGCAGGTAGCCCACCACCACCACGGCCAGCCCGATCAGCAGCAGGCGGTAGTTCGTGGTCGTGAACGGCAGGTCGTTGAAGTGGTTCTGCTTGGCCATCAGCTCCAGTGTAGGTCCTCGGAATTCATGCGAAGGTAGCGGCCCACGGCGAACCAGGTGGAGACCACCGAGATGAGCAGGCCCAGCCCCACCACGCCCGCGAAGAGCAGGCCCAGGGTCACCACGTTGGTGAAGGCGAGCAGGTCGGGCACATGGTGCTGCGCCAGCTGCAGCAGCCCCACCAGCAGCCCGATGGCCAGCACCCCGCCCAGGAGGCCCTGCCACAGGCTCTGCCCCATGAAGGGCCGCTTGATGAACCATTGCGTGGCGCCCACCAGGTGCATGGTGCGGATCAGGAAGCGTTTGCTGTAGATGGCCAGGCGGATGGTGTTGTTGATCAGCGCGATGGCGATCACCAGCAGCAGCGCCGTGAAGCCCAGCACGATGAGCGTGAGCCGCCCCATGTTGGCATCGATGTTCTCCACCACGGCGGCGTTGTAGGCCACCTCGTCCACGCGGCGGTCCTGCTTCAGGTGCTCCACGATCCACTTCAGGCTGTCGGGCTGCGCATAGGCGGCCTCCAGGTTCAGCTCCACCGAGGCCAGCAGCGGGTTGCTCCCGAGCACGCCCAGGAAGTCCTCGCCCAGGTCCTGCTTCAACTGCTCGGCGGCCTCGTCGGCGGTGACGTAGCGCGTGGCCTTGGCGAAGGGCTCGGTGTCCAGCTCCTTGCGGAACTGCATGATGTCCACCTCCTTCAGGTCGCGCTTCAGGAAGAGCTCCACCCGCACGTTCTCGCGGAAGTAGCGCTCCAGGGCCTGCGCGTTCAGCACCAGGAAGCCCAGCACACCCAGCATGAACAGCACCAGCGCGATGCCGATCACCGTGCTCACGCTGGCGGTGCGGGTGCGGGCCTTGTAGTGGCGGTCTACTCCCATCGCCGGCAAATGTAGGGTCGGCCAAGGCACGCCCTCTACATTTGCCGGCTGTACCTCAGGACCATGCATTACGAGCACAAGGACATCGAGAAGAAGTGGCAGGATGAATGGCGCAAGCGCGGCACCTACCGGGTGACCAACGATCCGTCCAAGCCCAAGTACTACGTGCTCGACATGTTCCCCTACCCCAGTGGTGCCGGCCTGCACGTGGGGCACCCGCTCGGCTACATCGCCAGTGACATCGTGGCGCGCTACAAGCGGCACAGCGGCTTCAACGTGCTGCACCCCATGGGCTACGACAGCTTCGGCCTGCCCGCGGAGCAGTACGCCATCCAGACCGGCCAGCATCCTGCCAAGACCACCGAGATCAACCTGGCCCGCTACCGCGAACAGCTGGACCGCATCGGCTTCAGCTTCGATTGGGACCGCGAGGTGCGCACCAGCGATCCGTCCTTCTACAAATGGACGCAGTGGATCTTCCTGCAGCTCTTCGACAGCTGGTACGACCACGCGCAGCAGAAGGCCCGTCCCATCAGCGAACTGATCGCCTGCTTCGCCGAGAAGGGCAGCGCCGGCCAGGACACCAGCGTGCTCACGGGCGACATCGAGCGCTTCGTGGGCGGCTTCTCCGCGGCGGAATGGAACGGCTTCGATGAGCGCACCAAGCAGATGGTGCTGCAGCATTTTCGCCTGGCCTACCTCAGCGATGCCTGGGTGAACTGGTGCCCCGCGCTGGGCACCGTGCTCGCCAACGACGAGGTGAAGGACGGCGTGAGCGAGCGCGGCGGCCACCCCGTGGAGCGCAAGCGCATGAAGCAGTGGAGCCTGCGCATCACCGCCTACGCCCAGCGCTTGCTCGATGGGCTGGACGGGCTGGACTGGAGCGAGAGCATCAAGGAGGCCCAGCGCAACTGGATCGGCCGCAGCGAAGGCGCCACCGTGCGCTTCCCCATCGGTGAGGACTTCATCGAGGTCTTCACCACGCGGCCCGACACGCTCTTCGGCGTCACCTTCATCACCCTGGCCCCCGAGCATGTGTTGGTGGGCAAGTTCACCACGCCGGACCGCAAGGCCGAGGTGGAGGCCTACGTGAACACGGCCAAGAACCGCAGCGAGCGCGAGCGCCAGGCCGAGGTGGACAAGGTGAGCGGCGTGTTCACCGGCAGCTACGCGAAGCACCCCTTCACCGGCGCCCCCGTGCCCGTGTGGGTGGGCGATTATGTGCTGGCCGGCTATGGCACCGGTGCCGTGATGGCCGTCCCCGGCGGCGACCAGCGCGACTGGCGCTTCGCGAAGCACTTCGGGCTGCCCATCATCGCGGTGACCGAGGGCGCCGACATCGAGAAGGAGGCCGACGAACGCAAGGACGCCACCATCTGCAGCGAGGGTTTCCTCCAGGGCCATAAGGTGCCGCAGGCCATCACCCGCGCCATCCAGGAACTGGAGAAGCTGGGTGCCGGCGAGGGCCGCATCAACTTCCGCCTGCGCGATGCCGCCTTCGGGCGCCAGCGCTACTGGGGCGAGCCGATCCCCATCTACTACCAGGACGGCATCCCGTACCCGCTGCCCGAGAGCGAGCTGCCGCTGAAGCTGCCCGAGGTGGACAAGTTCCTGCCCACCGAGGATGGCGAACCACCGCTGGCCCGCGCGGCCAACTGGAGCTACAACGGCTTCCCGTTGGAGACCACCACCATGCCCGGTTGGGCCGGCAGCAGCTGGTACTTCCTGCGCTACATGGACCCCAAGAACGAGGGCCGGTTCGCCTCACCCGAGGCCATCAATTACTGGCAGCAGGTGGACCTCTACGTGGGCGGCAGTGAGCACGCCACTGGCCACCTGCTCTACTTCCGCTTCTGGACCAAGTTCCTCTTCGACCACGGCTACATCAACTTCGATGAGCCCGCGAAGAAGCTGGTGAACCAGGGCATGATCCAGGGGGTGTCGGCAATTGCAGGTGTGTTTAAGGTGCGCGTAGTTCCGGGACAAGAGAGTCTTTCGGGAACAACCGGATTCAAATTGGTTAGTCGATTCGAGCAAGAGGAAGTCGAAGTACTTTCCAGTTTGAATTGGCACAAGAATGAGGATCAGTCAACCTTACATGGAGTTGTAGTGGAGCGTACACCGACTCGTTCGCTAACTGTTCCTATTGACTATGTTGACGGCAATACCGTAGAGATTGGTCGGCTCAAAGAACTAGCTAACGTAGACGGTAGGTTTTCCTTCTTGAAGGATCAGGACTATTTGAACATTGCTCCAATCGTGGGCAGTGCAGCTCATCACATTGCTGTTCGACGCGAAGTCGATAAGATGTCGAAGTCCAAGCACAACGTTGTCAATCCTGATCGAATTATTGAAGAGTACGGCGCCGACACCCTGCGGCTGTACGAGATGTTCCTGGGCCCGCTGGAGCAAAGCAAGCCGTGGGACACCAACGGCATCGAGGGCACCTTCCGCTTCCTGCGGAAGTTCTGGAATCTCTTTCACTTGTCCGCCGAAGCCTCGGCGAAGGCGGATGGTGCTGGTGAAGCGTTCGGCGTTTCCGACGACGCCCCCACCAAGCCCGAACTGAAGGTCCTGCACGCCACGCTCAAGAAGGTGACCGAGGACATCGAGAAGATGAGCTTCAACACCAGCGTGGCGCAGTTCATGATCGCGGTGAACGAGCTGGGCAGCTTGAAATGCAATAAGCGCGCGGTGCTGGAACCGCTGGTGATCGCGCTGGCGCCCTTCGCCCCGCACATCGCCGAGGAGCTGTGGGAGAAGCTGGGCCACCCCACCAGCGTCACCACCGCACCCTGGCCGCAGTGGAGCGCCGAGCACCTGGTGGAGGACAGCTTCAGCTAC
>CAUJFM010000031.1 GCA_963169595.1 Bacteroidota bacterium
CCATCTGCGTCATCTTCGGCCGTATTCACAGTCGATCGCCGCCAGACGATCATAAGTTTGGATCCCTGCTGAAATGACCGACATCAAACTCATCGAATGTCCGCGGGATGCGATGCAGGGCATCGGTCCCTTCATCCCCACCGACGTGAAGGTGGCCTACCTGAACACACTGCTGCAGGTGGGCTTCGACACCATCGACATCGGCAGTTTCGTGAGCCCCAAGGCCATCCCGCAGCTGGCGGACACGGCCGAAGTGCTCGCGCGCATCGACCGCACCGGTTCGCGCAGCAAGCTGCTGGTGATCGTGGCCAACGAGCGGGGCGCCGAGGAGGCGGTGAAGCAGGAGAGCGTGACCTACCTGGGTTATCCCTTCAGCATCAGCGAGACCTTCCAGCAGCGCAACACCAACACCAGCATCGAGGGCTCCTGGGGCCGTATCGCCCGCATCGCGGAGCTTACGCGCAACGCCGACAAGCAACTGGTGGTGTACATCAGCATGGCCTTCGGCAATCCCTACGGCGATCCCTGGAACGCGGAGGTGGCGCTGCATTGGACCAACCGACTGGTGAACGAGCTCGGTGTGCGCATCATCGCCCTCAGCGATACCGTGGGTGTGGCGCGTCCCGAGGATATCACGTCGATGTTCTCGGCCTTGATCCCGGCCCTGCCGCAGGTGGAGTTCGGTGCGCACCTGCATTGCAGCCCGGACAATTGGCGCATCAAGACCCAGGCCGCATGGGACGCCGGATGCCGCCGCTTTGATGGCGCGATCAAGGGCTACGGCGGTTGCCCCATGGCCGAGGATGAGCTGGTGGGCAACCTGCAGATGGAGCTCTTCGTGCACAGCCTCGAGGAGCGGGGCGTTCGTACCGGGCTTGACCTGTCGTTGTTGGACCGGGCGGTGCAGCAGGCGGTGGAGGTGTTCCCGTGAAGCTCACACGGAGGCACGGAGGGGGATCCGGGAGGCTCACACGGAGGCACGGAGACACAGAGGTGAACCCGGGTGGCTCACACGGAGACACGGAGGTGAGGTGTCAGACCTTGGGCTTACAGGTCAGTTCACGATACGCTTCACGCCTTGTTTGAACAGGGGGGCGCCGAAGTTGATCAGGAGTCCGACCTTCCTATTGGTCAACCGGAGGTAGGTGAGGGTCTGCTTGTACGCGACGGCGGGGAGCACCTCCACGCTCTTCAGTTCCACGACCACCTCGCCGTTCACGAGCAGGTCGATCCGCAGGCCTTCATCGAAGCGCATGCCCTCGTACCAGAAGACCACCTTCTTCTCACGCTCCACCTTCAAGCCACGCTTCTGAAGCCGGTGTGTAATCCACTTGCTGTACACGGACTCCAGAAGTCCTGGGCCGAGGTCCTTGTGCAGTTGAAAGGCCTCATCCACGATGATGCCCGTGAGATCACTGTGCTCCATGTTCGTTGATGGGTTCGTTCCACCTCGAACATATATAGAGGAGCAGGCTAGCCGATCGGCAATCGCATTCTCCGTGCCTCCGTGTGCGCCCTACGCCTTCCGCAGTTCGAGCACCGTGATCTCCGGCGGCATGCCCACGCGCCCCGGGAAGCCGATGAAGCCGAAGCCGCGGTTCACATAGAGCTGCTGCTCCCCTTCGGTATACAGACCAGCCCAGTGCTTGTACACCCACTGTGCGGGACTGTACGTGCTGTTGCCCAGCTTCACACCCAGCTGCGCGCCGTGCGTATGACCGCTGAGGGTGAGGTCCACACCGGTGCCCATGACCTGGTAGGACCAGTGCGTGGGATCGTGGCTCAACAGGATCCGGAAGGGCAATGACTCCGTGCCTTGCAGCGTTCTCGCCAGGTCGCCGTACTGCTGGAAGCGATGGCCCCAGTTCTGCACGCCCAGCAGACCGATCCGCTCACCATCCTGCTCGATCACTTCGTGCTCGTCCAGCAGCAGCCGGAACCCCATCTCGGCATGGATGGCCTTCAACCGTTCCAGGTTGGCGGCCTTGGCCGTGGCGCTTTCCCACTTCGGATAGTCGCTGTAATCGTGATTGCCGAGGATGGAGAACTTGCCCAGCCGCGCGTTGAGTCCGCGCAGGACCTCGATGAAGGGCTCGGCCTCCTCGGCGTAGTCGTTCACCATGTCCCCGGTGAAGACGATAAGGTCCGGGGCCTCGGCGTTGATCAGCTCCACACCGTTGCGCACGATGCTGAGATCATCGCCAAAGCTGCCCAGGTGCATGTCGCTGATATGCACCACTTTGAGCCCGTCGAACGCAGCGGGCAGGCGACCCGAGCGCACGGGTACACGTGCCAGGTTGAAGGTGCGGCGTCCCTTGGTCACGCCATACAGGACACCCGTGAAGGGGATGGCCGCCAGGATGAGGCCCAACTGGCTCAGGAAACGGAGGCGGTCGATCCCTTCGCCCGGGGCATCCACAGTGCCGGGCAGCAGCTTCGACCACAGCCAACGTCCGAAATGCAGCAGGTCGTCCAGTCCATGGAAGATGACCATCACCACTTTGGGCAGGAAGAACAGGAGGAACAAGGCCACGAGCGAGAACATGTAGCTGTGGTCCCGTCGCAGCTTGGGGTCCTGCATGCTCACCACGGACCAGACCATCAGCCCCAGGATCCCGATGGAGATGATCCAGTACAGGAAGCGCACGATTCGCCGCAGGGTGAGCGAGTGGTTCGCCAGGGCGGTGTTGACCCCCTTGTAGGCGTACAGGTCGATGAGGACCAGCACCACGAGGAAGATACCGAAGTTGCGGAGGGCTGCGGGGGACATACTGGAGCGAAATTAGAGGCCTGGTGAAGTGCCATTTTTGGGCGGCAACCTACTTTAACACCGCATGTCGCACCTGGTTCATGGCGTGGTCGCTTTCGTTGGTGTCCTTCTGATGGGCATTGGGCCGCTTTGCGGACAGTATACCTGGCGCCGGGTCTATGGTGGTCTGGACGACGACCAGGTACGAACGGTGCATCCCCTCGATGGTGGCAACTTCCTGGTGATGGGCACCACGGGGAGCTTTGGTGCCGGGGCATCGGACATCCATCTTTTTGAGCTCGATGCGGCAGGGGAGCGGCAGTGGTCCAGGACCATCGGTGGCCCGGGTGTTGACCGGCTCACCCGGTCGCGTGCGGCTGCGGACGGCACCTTTTGGGCGGTCGGCTACACCAACAGCCAGGGCCAAGGCGGCTACGATGGACTGCTCCTGCAGTTGAACGCGGCGGGCGATGTGCTGCTGGAGCGCACCTTCGGTGGTGCGGATTGGGACTTCCTGCACGACCTGCGGGTCCTCGCGAACGGCGACCTGCTGCTGGCTGGCGAGACCTACAGCAACGGTGCCGTGGAAGGACGGGCCTGGCTGCTGCGTTGCACCGCCGCCGGCGACACCCTGTGGACCCGCACGCTCACCCTCGACGGCCTGAACACCAAGGGGACCTGCGTGACCGTCACCGGGGATGAAGGCTATGTGCTGGGTGGTTCGGCGGAGACCCCGGCGGGGGATCGCAATGCCCTGCTGTCCCGCTGGACCAGTGATGGCGAGCTCGTGTGGACCACACAGTACGGCGGTGCAGCGGATGATGAGCTGCGCGATGTGCTCACCTGCGCCTCCGGTGGCTACTCGGCCGTCGGCGTGACCGCCAGCTACTCCGACTGGACCGAGGCCTACCACCTGCGGGTGGACGAGGCCGGGGGGCAGCTGTGGTTCCGCAACTGGGGCCAGATCAATGACCAGGAGAGCCAGGAGCACACCGAACTGACCGACGGCACCTTCGTGACCATCGGGTATACCAAGACCAGCGGCGGCGGGGGGAAGGACATGTTCCTGCTGAAGAGCGCCACGGACGGTGATTTCGTTTATGGCCGCACCTTCGGAGGGCTGGAGGATGATGAAGGCCTGGGCCTGGCGGTGCTGGACGATGGCTTCATCTGTGTCGGCCTTACGCGCAGCTATGGCTCGGGTGGATCGGATGCCTTTGTGGTCCGCACCGGACCGGAGGGCACCACCGCCACGGAGACCGTGATCTCCAGCTTCGACCCGCTTTCCGTGGAGGATGCGACCGCGGATGTGCTGTCCATCCATCCGAACCCCACGACGGGCCTGCTCCACGTACCCACCGCACCGCATTCCCGCGCACTGCTGGTCACCGACCGCACCGGGCGCCTGGTGCAACGTGAGGTCCTCCTGCCCGTTATGGACCGGGTGATGCTGGACCTGCCGGACGGCCTCTATCTCCTGCACCTGCAGGGCCATCGGCCGGTGCGCGTGGTGATCCACCAGCCATGAAGGAGCGCCGCTTACAGGGCCCGGTGCTGCCCTTCATCCTCATCGGCCACGTGCTGTTCATCGGCCTGGCCATCCTCGCCGTCCTCCATTGGCGCGAACGCGTGGTGCATGTGGATTCAGCCTACCAGGTCTTCAAGTGGGTGCAGAAGGGTGGGGTGGAGGTGGAGGCGCATCGGTTCGGCGCCGTGCTTCCCCAGTTGATGGTGAAGCTGCTGAAGGCGATGGGCGCATCGCTGCGCACGCTGCTGGTCACGGCTTCGCTGGGCCATGTGCTCGTGTCCTACGGCATCTTCATCGTGCTGGCCCATGTCCTGCACCGGCCCTGGATCGCGGCCGCTTCAGCCCTGGCGGCGGTGCTCTGTACCCGGCTCACCTTCTACGGCCTCGTGCTCGAGGCGAACTACCTCCTCAGCTATCCGTTCCTGCTCGCAGGCCTGCTCGACCGCCCAGTGGAGGCGTGGAAGCGCCATGCCGGCTGGATCGCGGTGGTGCTTTTCGGGGTGCTCACGGTGCACCCTGTGGGCTTCCTGCTCGCGCTGTACGTGATCGCGCTCACCTGGCTTCGCCACCCAGGACCCATGCGCCCGTACCTCGTCGTGGTGGGTGTGGTGCTGCTCTGGGGCGCGATCGGTCGGTTGCTGTTCCCGCCTTCCGGCTACGAGGCGGGGCTATACCAAGCCGCGATCGAGGGTGTTTCCGCCAGTGGTCCGGTCAACCCCGCCTTGGACTTCCTGGTCGGGCACACATGGCGCCACACCACCCATTACATGGCCCTGTGGGCCGTGCTCCTCATCACCTTGGTCACGCTCGCCACGTCCCGTGCATGGCGCACCCTGGCCCTGTTGCTGATGGCCTTCACAGGCTACACCATCCTGAACATCGTGACCTACCATGCCGGTGAAACGGCCATGATGATGGAGAA
This sequence comes from Bacteroidota bacterium, assembly GCA_963169595.1. Lineage (GTDB taxonomy): Bacteria > Bacteroidota > Bacteroidia > Flavobacteriales_F > PHOS-HE28 > PHOS-HE28. Next base: position 5,200 of record CAUJFM010000031.1, read on the forward strand.
GAACTTCGTGCCGCTGGCCACCATCGTCGCCCTGCCCTTGATGGCCGCGCTCGGGGGCATGCCGCTGAAGCGGAAAGCCTGGCTGGCCGTTCCCTACCTGATCGTGGTGTTCGTCCAGTTCAGGGGCATCTCCTTTGCCTCGCGGCCTGCCGGGGAACGGCTGCACCGGATCGCCGGCCTCGTGGACATCATGGCCGAAGCGGGCCTGAAGAAGGCCGTGTTCACCGACCAGCAGTTGGATGGGGCCGGGCTTCACATCCATTGGGCCTTGCCGTACGAGACCCTGCTGCTGAGCACCGTGGACCCGCCCCACGTGGGACGGACCGCCATGGCCGTGCGAGAATTGGGAACAACGCCCATTCCACAAGGCTTGAATTTCCATGCATGGAACGATGATCTTCCGGCGTCAGCGCTCGATCCGCATCATTTTTTCATCCCGGATACCCCCTATGTCGTACTTTCCGGACCCATCCATCTGGAGCCCTGATGCGTTCGGACCCGGAGTTCTTGAAGATCATCATCAGCATTCACGCCGTGAGCGGCGTTATTGCCTTGCTGGTCGCCCCCCTGGCCATGCTGGTGGCGAAAGGCGGTGATGCTCATCGCCTTTGGGGCCGCACCTTCTTCTACGCCATGGCCGTGGTGGCCACGACCGCCATCCTCGCCGGCATCCTACGCCCGAACACGCTCATGGCCCTGGTGGCCGTGTTCAGTTTCCACATGATCGCCTCGGGATACCGTGCGCTTTACCTGAAGAAGCTGCACCAGGGGCAACGTCCCAATGGCGTGGACATCTTCCTGATGGGTACCGCAGGCATCGTGAACGCCGGTCTGTTCCTCTGGGGACTCTCGCATGTGCTGATGGGTGACCGCGCGGCCGGTCCCATCATCTTTCTGGTCTTCGGCACCATCGGTCTGTCCTTCGTATGGCGGGACTTCCAGCGTTTTCACCAGCGTACGCACGACAAGCGGGAGTGGCTCTATGCGCACATGTCGGGCTTCATGGGCGGCTACATCGCCACGGTGTCCGCGTTCAGCGCCGTGAACTTGGAGATGATCCAGCCTGTGTGGCTCCGCTGGTTGTGGCCCACTGTCCTCGGCGTTCCCCTGATCGTGGGCTGGATCCGCTACTACCGCAAGCGCTTCGCCGGGGGCCGCCGCACGCGCGACCTCTTCCAGGTGCGGATCCGGTAGGGCCGGTTCCGCAGGCTACGCGCATCTTTGCCCATCATGTCCGCTGGGAATCCACTGCGCATCCTGGTGCTCTACACCGAACTGGCCCCCTACGTGCTGGCCGGATTGGAGCGCGCTGTGAAGGAGCATGGCGCCACGGTGGACCTGGTCCGCTGGCCGGTGAATCCGGAGGCGCCCTTCCAGCTGCACTTCGCCGAGGGCATCCGCGTGCATGAACGTCACGCGCTGGATGACAAAGCGCTGCTCGACCTGGCCCTGGCCCTGCGCCCCGACCTCACGCTCTGTGCGGGCTGGATCGACAAGGGCTATGTGAAGGTGTGTCGGAAACTGCGGGCGGCCGGACTCCGCACCGTGCTGTGCAGCGATACCGCCTGGCGCGGCGATCTGCGG
>CAUJFM010000032.1 GCA_963169595.1 Bacteroidota bacterium
CCCCGGTCGCAATGGGGTGGTGGACCCCACGGACCGCGGTCGCCGTGACCTGCGTTCGCTGCTGAGCGCTCCGCGCGAGATGAAGTCGGTGGCCGCGCTCAGCAACGAGGTGCTCCGCTCGGCCTCCGGCTCTGTGGCCGGGGTGATCCAGCAGGAGCTTAGCGCCAAGCTGCCATGATCCGCGCGCTCCTACTCACCCCGCTGCTGTTGATCGCCGCGTGCAAGGGCAAGCAGCCCGTGGCCTCGACCCCGCCCCCCGCTCCGGAGGCCTCGCGTCCGGAGTGGGTGCGTGCCCGCCCGGTGAGCGGCGGTTATTATATCGGCATCGGCCAGGCCAGCATGGCGGTGAAGGACTATCAGGAGGTGGCCAAGAAGAACGCCTTGAACGACCTCGCCAGCGAGATCAGTGTGGTGGTCGAAGGCAACAGCCTGCTGCAGACCCTGGACCGCCGCACCACCTTCAGCGAGACCTTCACCAGTACCATCAACACCAGCACCCGGGAACAATTGGAGGGGTTCGAGATGGTCGATTCCTGGGAGAACGGCCGGGAGTACCATTTGTACTATCGGCTATCCAAGAGCGAGCACGCCCGGTTGAAGGCTGAACGGAAGGCCCGTTCCATCGCCAGTGCGCTTGATCTGCACGGGCGGTCCAAGGAAGCGTTGGGCGCCGGCGACCTGCGGGGGGCGTTCGACAATGACCTGCGCGCACTGCTGGCCATGAAGGAGTACTGGGGCGAGAACGATGTGGTGGAGATGGACGGCCGCCAGGTCCCCTTGGTGAACGAGCTCTACAACGACCTGCAGAAGCTCACCAGCGGGGTGCAGTTCAGCATCCTGCCCGAGCGTTGCGAGCTTAACTACGGCAACCGGTTCCGGCGCGAAATGCTCATCGGGGCACAGTACCGCAATGGCAGCGGTACCCGCGATCTGGTGCAGCTGCCCCTGGTGGTGGAGTATCCCGGGGCCACCGGCAAGGTCACCGAGCTGAAAAGCACCGATGCCGAAGGCCGCTTGCGCACTTCCGTGCAACGCGTGGACCCCAAGGCGAACGGACAGGAGGTGGTGGTGCGGCTGGACATCAATGCGTTGGCCAGCAAGGAGCTGGATGCCGCCCTGGTGAAAGCGCTGCTGGCCAGCCTCACCGTTCCGGAGAAGCGGGCCGCCATCAGCCTGCAGATGCCGAAGGTCTTCATGAAGGCCACCGAAACGAACCTGGGCCAGCCGGTGGGTGACGCCGGTGTGGCGCTCATTGTACGGGAGGAGCTCACGAAGAACGGGTTCCGCTTCGTGGACCGCGAGGCCGATAGCGACCTGCTGCTCACCCTCACCTCCAGCACCCGGCAGGGCGGCGAGTCCAATGGGTTCTACACCGCCTTCCTGGACGTGTCCTTCAGCTTCCGGGACCGGCGCAGTGGCGATGTGGTGCACGAGGGGGGAAGGCAGGGGCTGAAAGGCGTGCAGCTCGCCTACGACAAGGCCGGCATCGACGCTTACAAGAAGGCGACCCAGGAGGTACGCAAGGACCTGGTGCCCGCCCTGATGAGCGCAATTCAGTAGTAACTACGCGGCCGCAACGAGTTTGGCACGCAATTGGAAAGTGATCAACCAGAGACAACATCAACGTCCACGAACCATGAGAACCCTGACCACCTCCCGTACCATCACCGTGCTGATGACCGCGCTGATGCTGTCCGGTGCGATGACCGCCTGCAAGAGCAAGAAGAAAGCCGCTGCCGCTCCCGCACCGCCCGATGGTGAGACGGAGGTGAAGGTGCTCTGCTCGGGTCCCGAGTACTTTACCGACAACAAGGTGTTCCGCGCCAACGCCCTGGGCGAGAGCATGGACCAGGCCACGGCCAAGAAGAAGGCCATGAGCAATGCCCGCGCCGACCTGGCCGCCTCCATCAACACCCAGGTGAAGGCCGTGATCGACAACTACGTGAACAGCCGCGAGATGAACAACCGCGAGGAGGTCGGCGAACGCTACGAGTCCCTGGCCCGCGAAGTGGTCGACCAGAAGCTCACCGGCACCAAGACCATCTGTGAGAAGATGATGAAGGTGAACGCCAGCGGCAACTACAAGTGCTACGTGGCCATCGAGCTCAGCGCCCAGGAACTGCTGGCCGCCTACAACGAGCGCCTCAGCACCGACGAGCGTCTCCGCATCGACTACGACTACGAGAAGTTCAAGGAGACCTTCGAGAAGGAAATGGAGAAGCTCGGCAACAAGTAAGCTTCCTGACCACGGAACCATCGAAGCCCCCGGCCCTGTGCCGGGGGCTTCGTGCTTCCGGACGATCTTTGCCCCATGCATCACCGTCTGATCGCGATCGGTTCCGCCCTGTTGATCATCGCCGTGGCCTTCGGGGCCTTTGGCGCACATGGCCTCAAGGCCCGTCTCACCCCCGAAGCGCTGTCCCAATGGCGCACAGGGGTGGAGTACCAGTTCATCCATGCCCTTGGGATCCTGATGTTGGCCGCGCTCGCCGACCGCTTGAAGCCCGCCGCCGTGCGCTGGGCATGCCGGGCGTTCGTGGGCGGGGTACTGCTCTTCTCGGGTTCTCTTTATCTATTGAGCACCAGGGAGTTGCTTGACACCCATTCATGGACCCCGCTGATCGGTCCGGTGACCCCGCTGGGCGGCCTGCTCTACATGGCCGGGTGGACAGTCCTGTTGATAACCGCTCTTCGGGGACCTGACCGCGGTTAGGCGCGGCCCATGGCCTCCCCGTACTTTTGCGCTCCCATTCACAACCCAAAGGATCATGAACGAGTTCGGTAATAAGCCGAAGAACGCGGACCTGTCGACCATCGGTCTTCGCAACGTGGGCGACGTCTATTGGAACCTGGAGCCCGCCGAATTGGTGGAGCATTCCATCCTCAACGGCCAGGGCGTCTTCGCCGACAGCGGTGCGCTGGCCATTGAAACGGGTGAATTCATGGGTCGCAGCCCCAAGGACAAGTTCTGCGTGAAGGACGCAAAGACGGAGAACACCGTTTGGTGGGGGGATGTGAACTTCCCCTTCGAGCCGTCCAAGTTCGACACGTTGCACGCCCGCATGGCGGCCTACCTCATGGACCGCGATGTGTACGTGAAGGACGCTTACGCCTGTGCCGACCCCACCTACAAGCTCAACATCCGCGTGGTGGCCGAGCAGCCGTGGAGCGCGCAGTTCGCGGGCAACATGTTCCTGCGCCCCACGGCGGAGGAGCTCGAGCAGTTCGAGCCGGAGTGGCACATCATCAATGCGCCCGGCTTCCACGCCGACCCCGCCATCGATGGCACCCGCCAGCACAACTTCGCGGTGATCAACTTCACCAAGAAGGTCATCCTGATCGGCGGCACGGGTTACACCGGCGAGATCAAGAAGGGCATCTTCACCGTGCTGAACTACGTGCTGCCCCAGGAGCGCGGCGTGCTCAGCATGCACTGCAGCGCAAACATCGGCCACGACGGCGACACCGCGGTCTTATTCGGTCTCAGTGGCACGGGAAAGACCACCCTCAGCGCCGACCCGGAGCGCAAGCTGATCGGTGATGACGAGCACGGCTGGAGCGACAAGGGCGTGTTCAACTTCGAGGGCGGCTGCTATGCGAAGTGCATCGACCTGAGCGCCGAGAAGGAGCCCCAGATCTGGAACGCGATCAAGTTCGGCGCCATCCTGGAGAACATCGTGTTCGAGGAGGGGAGCACCAAGGTGGATTTCGCGGACAGCTCCAAGACCGAGAACACCCGGGTGAGCTATCCGATCCACCACATCGACAACATCGCTGTGCCCAGCGTTGGCTCGCATCCGCGGAACATCTTCTTCCTCACCTGCGATGCCTACGGTGTGCTGCCCCCGATCAGCAAGCTGACCCCGGGCCAGGCCATGTACCACTTCATCAGCGGCTACACCGCGAAGGTGGCCGGCACCGAAACGGGCGTCACCGAGCCGCAGAGCACCTTCAGTGCCTGCTTCGGCAAGGCCTTCCTGCCGCTGCACCCCACCAAGTACGCCGACATGCTGGGTGAGAAGATGAAACAGCACAACGTGCGTGTGTGGCTGGTGAACACCGGCTGGAGCGGTGGCGCCTACGGCACCGGTGAGCGCATGAAGCTGAAGTTCACCCGGGCCATGATCACGGCCGCCCTGCGCGGTGAGCTGGACATGGTGGAGTACAAGGAGCACCCGGTCTTCGGCGTGCACTACCCGACCAGCTGCCCGAACGTGCCCGCCGAGATCCTCGATCCGCGCAGCACGTGGAAGGATAAGACCGATTACGACCGCACGGCCGAGAAGCTGGCCAAGCAGTTCGTGACCAACTTCGAGAAGTACAAGGATGGCGCCAGCGAGGAGATCCTGGCCGCCGCCCCGAAGATCGCGGTGAAGGCCTGACGACCTCGAACGATCCAACGAGCGCCCTGCATCCAGCGGATGCGGGGCGTTCTCGTTCACGCTATGCCACAAGGCTGCGCCCGATCATGGAAGCGGGTAGGCCGATCCCCTACTTTTGGCGCCCATTTGAGCGCGGTATGTGGCGGAACGGAACGGGTGTGGTGATCGGAGTGCTCCTTTGGAGCGCTGTGGCGGGACAGAACAGCCAGCCGCGCAGCCCGTTGTATCCGGAGAAGCTGCATGCGGACATCGACCTGATCCGCGCCACACTGCTGGCCGCGCACCCCATGCCGCACCGGTATCTGGACAGCGCCGCTCTGGCCGCTCGGTTCGATGAGCTGAAAGCCTCCATCCGTGTGCCCATGGACCCGGAGTCGTTCCAAGCCCTGCTCGTGCCGGTCTTCCAGGCCATCGGCGACCGTGGGTGTGCCCCGCAGCTGCCGGTGGCCGTGGAGCGGGACCTGCGCGAACATCGCCGCGTACTGCCGCTGCGCGTCCGCATCATCGGGGATGGCATGTACGTGGAGGAGGAGCTCAAGGGCTTCCGGAGCCTGCAGCCGGGAAGCCGGTTGATCGCCATTGATGGTGTTCCAGTGGATTCCCTCATCGCGCGGATGACAGCGCTGTACGTGACGGACGGCCACAATCGGACCCTGGCCCTCCGCATGATCGAGAAGGACCTGCCCTGGGACCTGCAACGTGTGATGGGCTCACGCAGCAGCCATCTGGTGCGCTACCAGCAGGCGGACGGCACCGTGGCTGAGCAGGTGCTCTTCCCCATGACGGGTACGGAGATCGCCCGCACCCGGAAACCGTCCGGTGCCCCACTTCAGCCTTGGCGCGCCAGTTGGGAGGCGGAGGCCTCGACCATGTGGCTCACCCTGCGCACCCTGGACCAGGACTCACTTACACTGGCTGGTCAGCATGCGGATCGCTTCCTGCGCAGTTTGAAGAAGGACATGGTCGAGAACAAGGCCAAGGCGCTGGTGATCGATGTGCGAGGTGCGGGCGGTGGGGACGTGGACCTCGCCGAACAGGTGTTCGCGCTGATCGCCCAGCAGCCGTACCGGGCCTTGGGCGGTGTGGTGATGCGCACGCGGGAACTGGATCCCGAACTGCGGCCCTACATCGGCGGGCTCACGGCGATGGACGCGGCCTCGATCGGGCTTACCGGACTGGGGAACGGCACCTTCGGCCTCAATGACCGGGATGAGCGGGCACGGTGGAAGGATCCCGATCCACAGGTCTTCACCGGCAAGGTCTACATCGTGGCCGATGGCCTCACGCGCGATGCGGCGGCCAGTCTGGTGGCCCTGGTGAAGCGCAGCGGGCGGGGCAAGTTCGTGGGGGAGGAGACCGGCAGCAATGCGTTCTGCTGGAGCGGCAGCGAGCCCGTGGTGCTGACGGCCCCGAATTCCGGTGTGCGGGTCACCATTCCCGTGTTGATGAACGTGCTGGAAGGCTCACCCAATGGCCCATTGGACCGCGGAGAACAGCCCCAGCATGGGATCGAACAGCGGCCTGCCGCGATCGCCCAAGGGCGCGACACGGTGCGCGAATCCTTGTTGGAGCTGCTGCGGGAGATCCTGCACTGACCTCAATAGGGGATGCCGAGCCCCCGGTAGATGAAGCCCATCAGCCAGGCAGGTCCGATCATCAGGAACTGCAGGTCGTCCAGGAAGCTGGGTTTCTTACCCTCCACCTTGTGTCCGTAGAACTGGCCTATCCACGCCAGCACGAACAAGGCGAGGCTGATGGCCCACAGCGGCCACGGGGCCTGTTGATCGATCCAGGAGGCGAGCGCGAGGCAGGCGATGCTGAAGGCCATCATCCCCAGCATGATGGTCAGTGAAAGACGCAGGTAGAAGAGGCCCACCAGCCCCACCACGATCTTGGCCACCCCGCCTGTGGAGAGGAGGCCTGTACCGAACGGGGACGGGATGCTCCACAACAATCCCACCACGCAGAAGTAGATCGTGGGCACGCAGATCCAGTGGATGAGCTTGTTGGTCGGGTTCTGGTGGCTCTCGCCGTAGGCATCGAACCACTGTTGCATCGTGCGGGTGGCCATGGTCAGAGGTAGCGTTGTTCGAGGATGCGCCGGTGATGGAGGTGATGCCCGGCGATGGTCCACCCCAGGGCCCGTACCGTGATGGTGCGTCCGTTGGCCGGCCCGCTGCGCAAGGCGGTCCCATCGGGGAAGCTGCGGAAGAGCGCGACCGTCGAGTGGCGCACGAGCAGGAGTTCATCGTACACATCAGCGATGGAGCGCACGTTGGCCGCAGCCTCCTGGGCGTAGCTGTTCTCGTCAAAGCCAGGCAGCTCGGTGCGGTCGTTCCGGGCGAAGCGCAGGGCCCGGTACTGGAAGATGCGCTCACAATCCACCAGGTGCTGGAGGACCTCCGCGATGCTCCACTTGTCCGGGGCGTAGCGATGGCCGTCCATGCCCGGCGGTATGCGTGCGACCAGCGTATTGGAGGCGGCTGTCACCTGATCCAGGGCGGCAAAGAGGTCAGCAGCATTCAGTTCATCGATGTATTTGCCGTAGAAGGGCGAGCATTCCTCCACAGCGGGTGGTCCCCAGGCGTTCATGCCGAAAAGATAGGCAGCCCTTACGGGGCCTCGTCCCCCTCGGGACCGGAGACCAGATAGGGCGCGGGGAGCGCCACCAGCTCCTTGGTCATCTGGTACCATCCGTAGTAGTTGGTCCACCAGCTCCACCGGCGGCACCATGGATCATCCAACGCTACGATGCCCACACCGGCATCCGAACCCCAGGCCTTGCGGTACATCTTCCAACTGCGTCGGGCATGCACGCCGAGCGTGGCCACATCGAAACGATCGATGCCGGCCGATCGTGCATAGGCGGTGAAGGACCGTGCTGAGGACCAGGTACGACTTCCCTCCACGTCGATCGTCGGCACTGCGGTGATCTGGTCGTAGGGGATGCCATCGCGTACCAGCCGGTCGCGGCCCTGTTCCGCGTAGGTGGGCTGCCCTTCGCGCCGGCCCCCATCCCCTTGATGGATGGTGACCTGCCCGACCAGCTCGTGCACGTTGGTGCCCTCCACCGTGAACCTCGCCACGAAGCCCACGGGTACCTCCGGACCGGGTGCGGCCGGGGCCGTGAAGACCAAGGCCCCGCTGGAGAAGCCGGGTGCAGGCACGTTCACCCGATGCTCCTTCACCGCTCCTTCCGCTACACCCCGCAGGACCATCCGGCCATCGAGCCATAGCGACCACTCCGCACCGGGGAGCCCGCCCACGCCAAGTAGCACCTGTCCGCTGGCCGGAGCCTTCAGTACGAAGTGGATCGAGTCGTCCTTCAACAGGTAGTAGGCGAAGGGACGCACGGTGCCCGTGAGGCACAGTCGTTCATAGCCGCCCTCCCGGAACAGCCGGGCGGTCTCGCGCAGCCCTTCCTCGTGCATCCATCCCTCGGCCACCAGCACACGTTCGCCACTCGTGCGTGTCACTGCGAACCAGGGATGTACCAAAGCAGAGAGCAGCACCACGAACACCGCGAAGGCGATGAGCATCCGAAGGAGGATACGGCGCCAGGAGGTCCTCATTCCTCGTCCAGCAGGGTGCGACGAAGCTCAAGCAATTCCGCACGCGCCTTCCGATCACCGGTCACCAGGCACTGCAGGGCTCCCGCATCGCAGGCCCTCACCGCATCGGGTACGCGACCGAGCTCACCCAGCATCAGGGCCAGTTGGTAGTAGCTCGGCACATGGGCAGGGTCGTCGGCGAGCAGGGCTTCCAAGGCCCCGATGGCCGTGGTGAAGTCGCCCAAGCGCTTGTGCTCCAAGGCGATGGCATAGCGCAGGAAGGCGTCACCCGGCTCCTCGGCCAGCATGGCCATCAGTTGCTCCAATCGTTCGGCGCTCATCGGCGTTCATGTCCCGTAGCACAGGCACGCTCAGACACCTGCCACGACGGGACGGCGAATCTACGGACCCTCTTCCCCGGCAACCCCGAAGCCCATATTCCCGTATGACCGCGCGATGTTCCAACGGATCCACCCGTTCACCTCGCTGGGGGTGCTGCTCACCGTGTTGTCGCCGGTGTTCCTGTTCACTGGTCACCCGCTGATCACCACCATCCTCCTGTTCCTGGCCCATGGCTTCGTCCTGCTGGAGTTCAAGAAGTACACCAGCCAGTACCAGTTCGCCATGATCCTGGTGACGGCGGTGGCGCAGGGCATCCTGCTTGATCTGAGCTATAACGCCTGGCCTTTGCTCACGCTGAGCATGCTGCTGGCCGGCACGGGCACCATTGTGCGCCAGGCCTGCATGCACCGGTTCACCTATGTGAACCTGCTCTGGGTGGATACGGGCATCTCGCTCCTGGCCCTCGGGCTCTATGGCCTGGCCGTGCACGACCGACCCTATGCCCACGATCTGTGGCTGGCCCCGCTGCTGCCCATCGGCATGGCCGCCGGGCTCACCTTCAGCTATGTGCAGGATGCCCACCACATGCGCAAGCGCACCAAAGGCGGCTACCGGGTCCAGGTGGGGCAGGTGGCGCCCGACTTCACCCTGTCCGACCAGTTCGGTGTGCCGGTCACCCTGTCCGATCACCGCGGCCGTTATCCGGTGCTCTTGATCTTCGTGCGCGGCGATTGGTGCCCGGGTTGCCACATGATGCTGCGCACCTACGAGCGCGAGCGGCTACGCTTCCTGG
>CAUJFM010000033.1 GCA_963169595.1 Bacteroidota bacterium
AACTTCAGCTTGGCCTGCTGCACCTTGATGCGCTCATGCTCCAGATTGATGCGCATGGCCCCCGACAGAGCAACGATAAGCGCGTCCAGCGAACGCACCTTTTCATCGTAGCTCTTCGCCGTGAGCTCCTTCGCCGTGATCTGCTCCTGGGTGCGGTCCAGCAGTAGGGGGTCGAAATACTCCGGCTTCACCTCGCTGAGGCGGAGTATCGTGTCGCCCTTCTTCACCAACTGCCCTTCCTGCACGAACCACTCCTCGATCCGGCCGGGGATGATGGAGTGGATGGTCTGCGGGCGTTGATCGGGCGAAAGACTGGTGACCGTTCCACGGGCGCGGATATTCTGTGTCCATGGGAGGAACAGGCCTACGAGCACCAGGATGCAGATGGCCATCAGCCAGCGCGCGAACAGCTCATTGGCCTTGGCAATGCCAATGGTGCGGAAGCTCTGGAAGCTGGTCCTGTTCAGCTCCGGCACGGGGTTATGAGGGCTCAGGTCAAGCATGGTCTTGGCTCTCAAATCGTCCGTTCCGCAAGGTGATGGTCCGGGCACAGCGGCTGCTGACCCAAGGGTCGTTGCTCACGATGAGCAGCGTCCAGGGCCGATCGGGGTGACAGACCCAGCCGATCAGCCGCTCGCGTTCGCTGACATCCCAGTCGCGCATGGCATCCTCGATCAGCACCATGCGAGGGTTCCCGATGATCGCCCGCGCCAGCACGATACGCATGACGAGGCTTTTCGGCAGACGTGCACCCTGGGGGTCCAGTGGTGTGAGGAGTCCCTTGGGAAGGTCCCGTACCTGGTCGAGCAGCCCCGTGGCAAAGCACACCTCATGGATATCGTTCTCGCTGATGCCGGTACGCCCGACCACGATGTTCTCCAGTACCGTTCCGGTGAACACGTCCTCATCGCTGAGACTGTCGCCGATGAGGGAGCGCACATGTTCCAGGTTGAGCCCCCCCAACGGGTGCCCATCCATCACCACATGGCCTTGGGTGGGGGCGAGGCCCCCGCCCAGAATGCGCAACAGGGTGGTCTTGCCCGAGCCATTGGTCCCCCTCAGGCAGACCTTCTCACCAGCGCGGAGATGGAGTTCCACGCCTTCCAGTACAGGCCTTTTCAATCCCGGGGAAACAAAGCCGAGGTTCTGGGTACGGACATCCAGGCCGCCGGAAGAACCGAGCGGGGACAGGCCATCCATCCGCTCCAAGGGCAGGTCGGTGACAGCACCGATCTTCTCCAGTGCGGTCAGGACATCATACACGCTGGAGATGCTCAGGATGATCTTCTCCACGGCGTTGATCAGCAGCAGGATGACGATCTCCGCGGCCACGAACTGGCCCAGGTTCATCTGCTCGTTCATCACCAGCAGACCGCCCAGGGCCAGGAGGCTCAGCGTCACCACCACCTTGAACACCACCAGGGCGGAGTACTGCCCCAGAAGTACGGCGAAGTGGGCCTTGCGGGCCTTTACATAGCCCGTCACCAGCTCATCCGTGCGCTGGATCGGCATGTCCGTGCGGCCCACCATCTTGAAGGTGCCCTGGTTGCGACCGATCTCCTCCAGCCAGTAGGCCACCTTGTACTTGTACCCGCTCTCGGTCATGCTGGTGGACAGGCCACGCCGGCCGGTGAAGCGGAAGATAAGGCCCAGCAACAGCAGGAGCAGCAGGCCGAACACGATGAAGAAGGGGTGATAGATGGCCAACAGGACCAGGGAGAGCACGATCTGCAACAGGGCGAGCGGCACATCCAGCAACAGTTTGGCCAGTCCCTTCTGCACGCTGATCGTGTCGAAGAAGCGGTTCACCAATTCAGGCAGGTACCGGCCCTCGGCGGCCGCCGGTTCCAGACGCGGCAAACGGTACGCGAACTCAAGGGCGCTGCGGGCGAAGAGGCGTTGTTGGATGTTCTCGGCCAGGGCCAGTTGCATCACCTGCAGCGAACCGGTCAGGCCGACCCCAACGGTGACAAAGGCGATCAGCACACCCCAGCTGCTGGCCACCTGCCCACCGCTGATCAGGTTGATGATGGCCTGCACGCCCAGGGGCAGACTGAGGCCAATGGCGCCACCCACCAAGGCATACAGGTAGATGTGGCCGATCTCGCGCTTGTCCACGCGGAGCACCTGCAGCAGGCGTTGCCAGGGGGAGATGGGGTTCATCGCGGGGCGAAATTAGTAATACTTAACAGGAGTATAGTAAAGCATTAAAGAAGTTTAGAACTGCTACATTTGCACCGGCCTGACATTCGTCCGGTAACGATGATATGCCCCGGTACCTGATCGCTCCCCATCCCGCACTTGCGCTGCGCGACCTTTCCAGCCCCATGGGCGGGCGTATCGTTTCCGAGGGCCTGGGACTGATGACCGAGCTGGGCCTGGAGGGATTCACCTTCAAGAAGCTGGCGGAGCGCATTGGGTGCACCGAGGTGACGGTGTACCACTACTTCGCCAACAAGCAACGGCTGCTCCAGTACTACTACCAGGTCTACTGGCTGTGGTTGGACACCTATTGCCGGCAGGAGGGGAAGGGGCATGCGGACCCCCTGCAGCGGCTCCGTGGGGATATCCGGGCGCTCTGCGGCCTGTGGCCTGCGGATGCCCTGGCCGATCGTTTCGACCCCAAGGACCTGCGCATGTTGGTGATCAATGAGGGGTCCAAGACCTTCCTGCACAAGAATGTCGATACCGACAACAAGCTCAAGGTCTTCCAGCCTTACAAGGACCTCGTCGGGCATATTGCCAGTGAGGTGAAGGCCTGTGCGCCCAAGGTCCGGAACGCCCGGTCCTTCGCGACCACCCTGGTGGAGATGGCCCATTCGTT
>CAUJFM010000034.1 GCA_963169595.1 Bacteroidota bacterium
CAACCGCCAGCGACCGGTCCACACGGTCCAAAGCGCCACGAAGGGCAGCACGGCGATGGCCTCCGGACGGGCATAGGGCATGAAGGAGGCGACCACCAACGCGGTGCGGGCGCGGTCGGTCGCGAAGGCCCAGAGAACGGCCACGGCCATGAGGGCGAAGAGCACTTCGGTCATGCCGGCCAGCACCATGGAGCCATAGGCCGGCGCCAGCAACAGGACCGGCGCGAAGGCCCAGCGGAAGAATGTACCGTGTTGCTTCAGCAGGTCATCGGCCAGGCGGCAGGTGAGCACGAAGCACAACGCATTGAACAGGGTGATGCCCCACGCACCCAGTTGGGCGAAGGGCATGGCCAGCAGGGTGAACAACGGCTTGCCCCAATGGTCCAGCAACAGGATGGGGTGATGCAGGGCGGCACGTGCGATCTGGTAATGCTGCACCCCATCGCCCGCCTCGATCAACCCCGTGGACCGCAGCCGCAGCAGCACCGCCAGCGACCCGAGCAGGGACCACCAGATCCACAGCAACCGCTTATCCTGGGGCTCGCGCATATTGAGCCAAAGATGACGTTCTTCGCAGCAAGTAGCGCATGCCAACGGTTGCGGACACACCACTTGCTGACCAGCGTACGTGGACCCAACGGATCTGGGCCGGAGGGCTCCTGCTGTGGGTCCTTGCCTTCCTGCTCGCCTGGTCGGCCAGCTCGCACCGCCTGGAGGAGGTCCTGGACCACCAGAGCGATCAATGGGGCTACTACCACTACCTGCCGGCGCTGCTGGGCACGCACGAATGGCACCAACTTCCCTGGACCGTGGACCTGGGGAATGGCAACCGCCTGAGCGTCTTCTCCCTGGGTGTGGCCTGGATGCAGGCGCCCTTCTTCCTCCTGGGGGCAGCGGCCGCGTGGCTTACCGGACAGCCGGTGGATGGCTACTCGCTGCCCTTCGTGTTCGCCCAGTTCGCTGCTGCGGCGTTCTACCTCTCCCTGGGTTGTGTGCTGCTGGCCCTGGTCCTGCGTCGCCTGCATGATGGCCGCACCGCTACGCTGGTGCCCCTGTTGCTCTTCGGCGCCACCAACCTCTACTTCTACAGCACCTACGACACGGGGATGTCCCACGTGTACGCCTTCTTCCTGCTGGCGGCCATGGTGCACCTCACCGTGCGCATGAACGAACGGCCGAGCGGGGTCACCTTGGCGCTGCTGATGGCCGTGTGCGGACTGCTGGTGCTCGTTCGGCAGCTCAATGCCGCGGCCGTGCTGTTCCCCCTGCTTTACGGAAAGCCAGTGCGGGAGGCGCTGAAGGACCGCCTCTCCTGGGTGCGGCAGCATCCAGCGGCCACCACCGTGGGGGCCATCGCGGTGATCCTCTTCTGGCTGCCCCAGCTGCTGTACTGGAAGCATGTCACCGGCCAATGGCTGGTGTTCACCTATGGCAAGAAGGGCGAGGGGTTCGACTGGCTGCACCCCCACCTGCTGGATGTGCTGGCGAGCCATCAGAACGGCTGGTTCATCTACACCCCGCTGATGCTGGGGGTGATGGCCGTGCTGGCATGGCACGCCTGGAAAGGGACGACCGGTGCGCGACTTGTCCTGATCATCTGGGCACTGGTGTGGTACACCTACGCCAGCTGGTGGTGCTGGTGGCTCGGCGGCTCGTTCGGGCACCGCGGCTTCATTGAGTACTATGCCTTGCTGGCCCTTCCCCTGGCGTGGGGGCTGCAGGCGCTCTTCCAGCGAACCCGGTGGATGCAGGAGGTGGTCTTTGTGGGCGTGGCGCTACTGGTCTTCCTCAACGTGCGCATGAGCCGCATCTACCAGTGGCCCTGGGAGGGCCCGGACTGGACCTGGGCCAAACTGGCGGAGAACTACCTGCGCGCGCTGCTGGGCTGATCTAGCCCAAGCCGTATTTGACGATGCACCAGATGGCGCGGAAACCGTCCTTCCAGCCGATCTTCTTCCCTTCGGCGTAAGTGCGGCCATAGTAGCTGATGCCCACCTCGTAGATCCGGATGTCCTCCACCCGGGCCAGCTTGGCGGTGACCTCGGGCTCGAAACCGAAGCGCCGCTCCTTCAGGTCGAGACCTTTGGCGATGTCGCTGCGGATCAGCTTGTAGCAGGTCTCCATGTCCGTCAGGTTCAGGTTATTGAACGCGTTGGACAGGAAGGTGAGGATCTTGTTGCCGATGCTGTGCCAGAAGAAGAGGATGCGGTGCGGGTGGTGGCCCATGAAGCGCGAGCCGAACACCACATCGGCGAAGCCCTCCACCACCGGGCGCAGCAGGTCGTTGTACTCCCGCGGATCGTACTCCAGGTCGGCATCCTGCACGATCAGGTAATCACCCGTGGCCTCCTTGATCCCGCGGTGGATGGCCGCGCCCTTGCCCATATTGCGGGGCTGCTCGAAGAACTTGATGCCCAGACCGGGGTTGGCGGCCATGTAGCGCCTCACCGCCTCCACCGTGCCATCCTTCGAACCATCGTTCACGATGATCACCTCCTTGGTGATGCCATGGTGCAACACCACATCGCGCACCTTGTCGAGGATGAGGTGGATGGTCCGCTCCTCGTTGTAGGCGGGGATGATGATGGAAAGGGTCTTGACCATGTGAACGAGTTCCGGGCGAAGGTCGGGAAAACAGCCCTCATTCCATTACGGCGCATCTTTGCCTGGCTCTCGCGAAAGCACGTAGTAGGACAGCCGAACTGGGCCTGCCAGCTGGTCACAGAGGCCTCGGGCCGACGTGAGCGAAATGGCCAGCGTGTCACCCGCTGCCAGGGCCATGGGGCTCGCTACCAACAACCGCAGCGTTCCCCGCACACCCGCTGGCAGTTCCTCGGGGGTTGCCGTTTCCATGGCGGCCACCACCCCACTTGCGCTGCGGATCTCGGCACGAAGTCCGATCCAGTCCTCCAGGCATTCGCGCCTTGTAGGCACCTCCACCAGGATGATCGGGTCCTGT
>CAUJFM010000035.1 GCA_963169595.1 Bacteroidota bacterium
ATGCCGCAGGAAATCAAGCAGCGAGGGCGACATACTCCACTTCTTGGATGATGTGCTTTCCGATGAACGGGTTGAGCGATGCGGGCGTGACCAGTTCCACCTTGCGGCCGAGCAATGCTTCCAAGTGGCGTGAAAGTCCCACGAGGTTCTTCAAGGTCTTGCGACCGGGGTCGAACTCCACCAACAAGTCCACATCGCTCTCCGGCCCCGCCTCGTTCCGGGCGAAAGAGCCGAACACGCCCAAGCGCGTCACACCAAAGGCTTGGATGCCTGATGCATTCGCGCTCAGCGCGTGGATCAATTCGGTTTTGGTGCTCACCGTACCCATGATGCGAAGGTAAGCCTGGTGTTCACGCCAAACCATCTGCGCAGCCCCCGCAGGTGATGCCGGTGGTGCTGAAACGGTAGGTCCCGGTGCTCATCGATCTTCGGTTTTGACGATGCACAGGTCCGAGGCACGCGGGCGAGGAGCGTTACGAGAAGATGGGGAAGGTTTGTATCGGACTTAGATCGCGGCCCCTGCACCGTACTGCCCCACCACATGCCAGTAGATCCGGTCCGCCTTTTCCTTCACTTCCTCGTCCGTGTACGCGGCTGAAGGCAGGCCCGTCCGATCATCATAGAGGAAATCGTAGATGGTCATGTGTACCGCGTCGCGCGTGGCCTCCTTCTCCCGCCATTGGTCCACCTTCAGCTTCTCGGCTTTCAGTTTCTCCAGCAGTTCAAAAGCCACTTTCTTGATCCGGTCGATGTCTTTCTTCACCAGGCCATCCTTGCGCAACAGGTCATATAGCGCGAGCGACTCTTCATCCAAGCCCTCACGGATGGCGCGGTCCTGTTCCTCGTCCAGACCTTCGGTGAACTTGAGCAGCTCCTCGAAGGTGCGCTCGATGGTGAGCCGGTCCTTTTCGCTGTTGTACTGGTCGATGAGTTCCTGGTAATGCTGCTGGAAATCGGTGCGCAGCGGATTGGTGCGCAGGAGCCGTTCCAGCTTGCGCTCAACGAGCATCATGAGCTGTTGCACGGCGGTGTGCTTGTGCGCGCTCTTCTCGAACTCCGCGCGCAGTCGCTCGAAGTCGACCTTGCTGATGTCGTAAGGCTTGGGTTCGGCGGCCATGGCGGGGCGCACGGTGATCGCCGCGTCCACCACGCCTTGCAGGGTCTTCACGATGTCGTCCAGGTTCACCGCGTCGTGGTCGTGCTGCAGGCTCTTGTAGAGGATGTTGATCGCGTCGTAGTCGTGGCGGAAGTCGTTCACGCCATTGAGGTTGAGGCAGCTCTTGAAGCGCTTGAACACTTCGCGGGCCAGCACCTCGAAGCGCTTCCGTGACAGCTCGTTTTCGTTCACGGCGTCCTTGATGTCCGCGATGGCCTTGTTCCGCGCGAAGCCCTTGGCGGTCTTCATCGTTTCCAGGTCCACGTGCCGCTCGGAGAGGAAGCTCTTCACCGCATCCACGGCTTCTTTGAGCATGGCGATCAATTCCTCCTCCGCGGGCTTGGCGGGGTCATGGCCCTTTGGCGTGTCCTTTCCGATGGGATCCGTGCCCTGATGTCCGGCAAAAACAGCCAGCGCCGCGCGCAGGCTCCGTAGGATCCCGCAATAGTCCACGATCAGGCCGTTCACCTTGCCTTCATGCACCCGGTTGGCGCGGGCGATGGCCTGCATGAGCGTGTGCGCCTGCAGCGGCTTGTCCAGATAAAGCGTGCTCAGGCTGGGCACATCGAAGCCGGTGAGCCACATGGCGCACACGATGGCGATGCGGAACGGATGCTCATCCTTCTTGAAGGCATCGTCCACGGCGATGCGCCGACCATCGGGCGTTTCGAAGCCGTCGTTCATCAGCTGGCGGTGCGGCAACACATCCAGCTCCCAACGCTGGAAGCGCTCGATCTCGCCCTGCTCCTGGCTGAAGATCGCGGCCATGCGCGTCTCGCGCATCCAGTTGATCTGCCGTTGCACGTATTGCTGCTCCTGTTCGTCGCCCAGTTTCCCGAGCGAGCGTTCCAGTTCGCTGATCCGCTCCGCCCAGTAGCGTTCGATGAGGGCGTACATGCGGCCGCAGGTGAGCTTGTCGATGCACACGAGCATGGCCTTGCCCGTTTCCCACGCCGTGCTGTAATGATGCACGAAGTCGCGCGCCACCTGCTCCAGCCGCTTCTCGGCGGTGATCACGTGGTAGTCGCGGCGCAGGTCGTTTTCCAGCCGGGCCCGTGTGGCCTGGTCCAGTTCATCCACCTCAAGCTCTTCCAGCGCCGCAGCGATGCGCTCGTTCAGTTCGGTGGTGGCGATGCCGAGCCGCTCGCCGCGTGCATCGTAGTAGAGCGGCACCGTTGCGCCGTCCTGCACGGCACGGTCGAAGTCGTAGGTGCTGATGTAGTCGCCAAAGACCTGGCTGGTGATCTCATCGTCCTTGAAGAGCGGCGTGCCAGTGAAGCCGATGAAGCTGGCTTTCTTCGAGAGCGCGTTGCGCATGTTCAGGGCCAGTCGGCCGTACTGGCTGCGGTGGGCCTCGTCGCTCATCACGATCACGTCGTCGCGCTCCACCCACGGCGCGGCGGGGTCCACGTCCTTGTTGAATTTCTGGATGAGGGTGAAGATGAAGGCCTTGTGCTCCTTGAGCATGCCGCGCAGGTCCGTGCCGCTGGCCGCGCGGCAGCGTTCCTTGTCGTTGTTCGCCACGCCGCAGCCGGCGAAGGTGTCGTAGATCTGCTTGTCGAGGTCGTCGCGGTCGGTGACCACCAGGAAGGTGAAACCGCCGGTGATCTTGCGCCGCACTTTCCGTGCGAAGTACACCATGCTGTAGCTCTTGCCGGCGCCCTGCGTGTGCCAGAAGGTGCCGAGCCGGCCCTGCCGCTCCATGCGCGCCTTCACCGCATCCATGGCGCGGTTCACGCCGAGGAACTGGTGGTTGCGTGCGATGATCTTGGCCAGCTTGCCGCTGCTCTCATCGAAGAGGATGAAGTTCTCCAAAAGGTCCAGGAAGTTGCGCCGATCGCACACGCCCTTCAGCAGCGTTTCCATGTCCACCACGCCGGGTTCGTCCTCGTGCAGGCGCTTCCACTCGTGGAAGTGCGCGTACTTGCTGCTGATGGAGCCGATGCGCGCCTTCAGGCCGTTGGCCAATACGATGAAGGCGTTGTGGTGGAAGAGCTGCGGTACGGTGTCCTTATAGTCCTTCAGGTTCTTCTCAAAGGCGCTGCGCAGGTCCTTGTGGATGTTCTTCAGTTCCATGAACAGCAGCGGCAGGCCGTTCACGAAGCCGATGATGTCCGCGCGGCGGCGGTGGTAGTTGCCGCGGATCCACAGCTCGCGCACGCAGAGGAAGCGGTTGTTCCCCGGCTCGTCGAGATCGATCACGCGCAGGCGGTCCTTCTTCAAACTCCCGTTCGCGTCGCGGTACTCCACCGGCACGCCATCGCGCAGCAACTCGTACAACTCGCGGTTGGTCTGCAGCAGGGTTTGACTTTCCGAATACGCGGTGAGCTTCTTTACCGCTTCGGTGTATGCCTCCTCCGGCAGTTCCGGGTTCAGCTTGCGCAGTGCGGCTGACAGGTCGCGGGTGAGCACGATCTCGCGGTCGCTCGTGCGGCCCAGCAGGCCGGTGGGTCCGAAGGTCTCCTGGTCGAAGGCGTATACGCTGTCCCATCCGAGTTCCTGGTTCAGGTACTCGGCCGTGGTCTGCTGCACGAGGCTGTCTTCGGTGTAGCGCATCGATCGCGGTCAGAAGCTCATTTTCAGTTGGTCGCGCCGCCTGGGGTAGAATACGCCGATGATGACGAAGGGGTTTGGCGCGTTTTTGGCGTGGAAGGCCAGGGTGGTGCCGAGAAAGAGCGTCACATCGCACCGGGTGAGGAATTCCTCTTCGTACTTCTTCCGCACCAGGCGCAAGGCTTCCTGCTCATCGCCCCCGCTCCGGACCATGCAGTTCCAATAGAGCGCGCCGATCTCCCAATCCTCGATCATCAGCTTGCGCACCTTCCCGGTCTCATCCTCGAAACGGTAGCTGAACTTCCACGGGATCTTGCGGATCAGCTCCCTGGGCTCCACCTGATCGGCGGGGGCGAAGAGGTCCATCTGTTTGCGCAGTTCGTGGTACATGGGGTCCCAGTTCTCCTCGCTGGCCTCGATCACAAGGTCGATGATGCGTTTGGGCTTGTACGCGGCCAGCGACACCGAACTTGGTGCCTTGCTGTCGGCCAGCAATTGCTCCATGCTATCGTACACCCGCTTCAGGCAGGCTTCCTTCCGCAGTTCCCAGTCATTGGCGGTGTCCAAGTGGTCCAGCACCTTCAGGTCGCCCAGGTCCTTGTGTGTGGGCGAGTAGCTTTCGGGCCTGAAGTCCTTGGTGCGCCGCTCCAGGTCCAACTCCACCCAGGTGTACTTCAGGCTGGCGTTCAGCTTGTGTGTCTTCAGGTCCACCAGCAGGGAAAGCGGCACCGGGTAGATCCTGATCCAGCGTCCATCCTCCAGGATCCCCGCCGTGCAGACCAACTCATCGTATGTTTTGGATGGCAGCGGATACGTGGTGACGGTGAGCAGGACCTTGGTGCGCATGGGTCACAGGTGTACCAATTCGCCGTTGAAGCCCGGTAGGCGCAACACCGCTTGCGCCAAGGTGCCCCGGTGGCAGCATTGCTGTTCGTGTTCGAAACACATGATGGCCACGCGACCTTCCGCGGCCACCAGCGCGGCCAGGTGCTCCTGTGCGTCGGAAGTGTCCGCCAGCGTTCGGGCCGCATACCGGCGGAAGAGCGCGTCGCGGTCGGCCTGGCTGTGCAGTTCCTGCCGTTCATCGCCGGGTATGCCCAATTCCGGCAGGTGCTCGTAGCGTATCCCCACACCTTCACAGGCGCCCTGCAACTGCTTTTTGGAAAAACCATACTTCATGCTGAAGGCGTTGCGCCGCACATCGCACAACACGGCCACGCGGGCCTGCAGCAATTTGTTCAGGAAGCTGTCCAGGTCCAACCCTTCGTAGCCGATGGTGTAAAGCCCCGGCGGACCGGGCGCGGGCAGGGCTTGGGCAACCGCCTTCTTCTCCGTGGTGTTCAGCAGGCGGGCGGCCATGTCGCTGCGGGTGGCGGTGTAGGGGAAACGCAGGTAGGTTTCGCGCACCAGTGCATCGCGGCTCATGCCGACGTAGGCCTCCAGCACGGCGTGCAGGGCAGCACGGTCCGCAGGCTTCAAGGCGTTCCGGTGGTCTTCCTGGTCCAGCAGCTCCCATTCCTTCTCGTGGTTGGCCAGCAGGCCACGGGTACAGAGGGCTACCAGGTCGGCGTTGGCCTGGAAGCTGAAGGCCCCATAGCGGTACGGCACGAAATCATAGGCCGCTGCTCCGCGCTGCTTCATGAACAGCAGCAACAGCTTGTGCAGCCGCATCTTCTCCACGCGGCCACCCAGGGCGTGCAGCAGGGCCAGAAGCAAGCGGCGGCGGTAGTACATGGGGCTAAGTTACCGGTGAGGTGTTGTGCCCAAGCTCTTGAACACTGGGTTTGACGACATGGTCCGGTTCAAGCACGAGAATTGATCCCCGCATAACTCTGCCGCGCGATATGCACCGCCGCCGCCACCTGGTCGATGTCGTCGATCCTGAGCAGTACTCCGCCGGACTCCTGTGCGTTCACCACGAAGGCGCGTTCCTCCATGTTCTGGGCATTGCCGCTCGGATCATCGCAGGCCGCGTAGTCCAGGTTGAAGAGCAGGACGAGGTGGCGTGCGCCCGGCAGCACTTCTACCACGTACTCCAGGCCTCGGTAGGTCACACTCTTGCTGTGGAAGACTTCCACGATGTCCGGTCCAAGGCCCAACATGGCGGTGCGCACCTCTTGGAACAGCCCGGCGGTCTCTTCGCTGATGTCGAGCGTATCCAGTGTATAGCGCGATGAACGCTCCTGCAACTCCGCGAGCCGTGCGCGCTGCACATCCTCCGTGGCGACCACAAGCGGTGGCCATTCCTTCAGCGCCTTCTTCGCCCATTCCTTGCCACGTGCCTCCATCTCGGTGGCCGTCCACACAGGTTGCGCCTTGATGTACTGGTTCAGGCGCAGCGGGCTCACGTTGAAGCCATGGTCGATGGTCTTCTTGTCCTTGAACGGTCTGTCGCTGTACGTGCTGTTGTAGCCGGTGAGCGTGAGGTTGCCCAGACGGTGCAGCCAGGTCTTCTGCACGGTCTTCCAATCCGCACCGAGCATCTCCTGCCACTCCTTGTGCAAGGCTTCGTTCTGCGGCATCACGTGTTCGATGGTGTAGTCCTTGGTGCTCACCCGCTCGCGTGTATCGTGGTTCTCCAGGCGGTCCAGCAGTATGGCGCAATTGTCCGTGTGGTACAGATCACGGGTCTCCAAGGCCAGGCGGAACTCATCATCGTCCGGGAAGCGTTGCGCTTCGCCGCGCATCTTCAGCGATACCTTCAAGCTGCCCAATGGATCCTCGGCGCGCAGCTTATGCACCAACGTGCTCATGATGTTGCCCAAACCACGCGTCTGCATGTCGCAGATGGAACGGCGGAACACGTAACTCTCCAGCAGCCCCACCGCTGTTAGGAAGGAATTGGCATCCATTCGCCCTTCCTCGTAGAATGCGTACAACTGCATGACCACGGGCGCGGCCACCACCACCAGGTCCGTCAACCGGGCAAAGGCTGCCTTCAGTCTTACGTCCGGCTCCTGGCCCAAGGCGCAGCGCACATAGTAGCGCGCGTAGCTGCCCATGTCGGCCAGTTCATCATCCAGCCCGCGCGTTGCGCGTACACCCTCGAAGTAGATCTTGAACTGCGGATAGACCTCCACCGCCTTCACCGGCTTGTTCTGCCGGGTGCGGATCACCAGGTAGTGGTTCAGGAAGGTATCGAAGCGCTCTCGGTACTGACTGCCGAAGCACTGCTCAATGGGCTGCCAGCGCTCGGTGTATAAGCGGGTCTGTTCGGCCTCTTCCTGCCGCATGAGCACATAGTTGCGCACCAGGTCGCCGGGTGTAAGGTCCATGCCCGTGCTGTTCATGCTCTCGAAGATCATCTGCGGGTCGTCCTGGCCCCGGTGCAGGATCACATGCACCAGCTTCAGCTTCAAGAGCCCATCGTAGATCACCTTGGGGTCCTCGCTGTCCAGTCGGCGTTTGAAGTCCTCGTAGTTCTCCAGGATGCGCTTGCTCACCTCGGCGGGTTTTCCGTCGGCAGCATCACGCCGGTCGATCAGCCACTTCAGGGTGGCATCGTCCCTTCGGCGCAACTGCAGCTTGTGGCGCAGGTCGCCGGTGGCGTATTGGTTCAACAGGTACTGGTTCTCCAGTTGCTCGGCACTGGGCCAGCCCTCCTTGCGCTCGGTGCGCATGCGGTCCCGCAGGGCCACCAGCATCAGGGTGATGGTGGTGAGCCGTTGCTGCCCGTCGATCAGCAGCCAGCGCGGCACATCGGCTGAACTGTTTTCCGCCGCGATGTAAACCACCGAGCCGATGAAGTGGACGTTGAGCGCCGCGTTCCCGCCCACACGCTTCACATCGCGCCAGAGCTGATCGCAGCGGATCTCGTCCCAACTGTAATCGCGTTGGAACACGGGAATGATGAACTGTCGGGTGACTTCCAACAAGGGCCGTAGCAGGATGTCTTTCGCTTCCATGGTATCGTTCGCTTCGACTTACTACACCTACACCCGCACCTTCCCGCTCATCAACCGCGGCAGCAGCAGGTCACGAGCGCGGGTGAGTTGTTGGTTCATCGCCTGGAGGGTTCTCATCTGGTCGAATAGTGGAATGATTCTCCCCGTGAAATCTTTGATGACATCCTTGCACGGTAGCACGACCTTCAGACCCTTGACGATCTGTTGGCTGATATTCGTTTGTGCCGCACCCTGCGATATACCGATTAGCTGCTCTCTGATGGTTCCGAAGAAGAGAAAGGCGAAGTGGATACTCGCATGCTCAACTTTGGGTGAAAGCGCGCAGCAGGCTTGGTTGCATGCAGCCGGGTTTGCCAGGATTGCGACACGGCCGATGTTCGTTCCTCCATACATCGACACAAGCAACGTGTTCGGAGGATAGACTTTCGCCGACGAGTTGCTGATCGCCATCTCTGTGATCTTCTCCTCTGTATCGAAGATGAAGTCCTCGTTCAACTCCTGTGTCTTCACCCAGTTGATATCCCCTTCATAGTACTCGGGCTTACTGCGACTTGGTGTACCTCCTGATGACGTGTGATAGAAGTCCTCAATCGTTCCTTTCTCCCACCCCTCCGGCACCCCGTCCTTCACTCCCGACCCGTCGGGACGAAGACGCTTCCCCCCTTCATGCCCCGGGAAGCGCAGCCTTACGAACCACTCGGTGTACAGCAGCCGCGCCGCGCGCTCCAGCAATTTGATCCGCTTCCGGTTGTTCTCGATCAGCTCGTCGTAGGAGGAGAGGATCGAGGCGATGCGGCGTTGGGTGGCGAGGTCGGGAAGTCGAACAGGGAATTCCGGGAACTTCTTCAGCGGGATCCTATCAACCGTTGCACCGCTGATAATGTTCGACTCGATAACCGCACGCCACTCCTTCGAGAGCAAATAGTAATGCAGATACTTCGGATTGACCTTTGACTTGTCCGGTCGTACCAGCCCCATACGGCGTCCAAGGCAGCCTCTGAAGCCTTCGGGAATCAGTACGTATCTGTGCAGTGTGGCTTCATAGGAGAACACGATATCGTCTTTCTGTGGAAGCACGCGTTTTGTCCACCGTGGAAAATCCTCTTCGGATATGTGCTTCACGTCGGATAGATCAAGACGACCATCTTCAGTGACATTCGTGACACCAAGGAACACAGGCCCTTCATCAACCTCCTTCGGGGTCGCATGGGGCCCATCATATATACCCTCCGCGTACCTACTGATAGCAATCCGTTCCATCTGCGTCATGCAACCATCACGTTTCGATTCTCTTCGATGGCGGTGGCCAGAAGAACTGCCTGTGCGTTCAGTTCCGCCAGTTCATCGTGGATCTCATCAAAGACTTGCTCGAAATCTTCCTCGTCATCATCTTCTAAAGCCACCCCCACATACCGCCCCGGCGTCAAGCTCCAATCGTTGGCTTCGATCTCCTTCACAACCACCAGCTTCACAAAGCCCTCCACATCGCGAAGTTCGGCATCGGGGAAGCGCTCCTGCAGCCACTGGGCGTGGCGGTGGTGGTACCGCACCTGCTTCAGTTGGTCCACCGCCCAGGGGCGCAGTTCGGCCAGGGCCTTTAGTTCGCGGCGCAGCTCGGTGCCGGGCCAGTCCCGCTCCTCCCGCGCGTTCAATTCCTTCTCGCACACGTCGTACACCTTGCCCAGCAGCTTGTGCAGGAGGTCGGCCTCTTTGGCCAGTTCGTGGCTCAGATCGCTCAGGGTGGCTACCTCTTTGCTCGCGGTGTGCAGGGCGGTATTGCGGGTGGCCACCTCATCCTTCGGGTGGCCACGGTGGGCGGGGTCTTGCTGGGTGGAGATAAGCGGCGTGGTCTGTAGGCGGGTGAGGGTGGCTCGGAGATCCTTGGCGTGTTTGGCATAGGCGGCTTGGGCTTCGCGCAATTCCTCCACCAAGGGCTTCAGCGGTTCCTTCTTTTCATGCCGCTTCACGAAGGGCAGCATGCGCTGGAAGGTGCGTTCGCACACTTCCTGCACGTTCTGCACGGGGTGGCGCAGTACGCCTTCTTCATCGGTCCTGGCCAGGCATTGCTCGGCGGCGCGCAGGGTATCGCGCAGGTGCTGGGCCACCAGGTCCAGGTAGCGCTGGCGCTCGCCGCGGTACAGCCATACGATGCTGGTGAGGTTGGCCTGCTGCTCCGGGCTGAAGTCGAAGATCTTGCGGGTGACCTTGCGGTACACGTGCCGCGCATCGATCATGAGCACCTTGTCCTTGCGCTCCTTCGGCTTGCCGCGATCGAGGAACCAGAGTTCGCAGGGCACGGTGCGGGTGTAGAAGAAGTTGGAGCGGATGGCCATCATCACGTCCACCGCGCCGGTCTCCACCAGCTTGCGGCGCACGGTGGCCTCATCGCGCCCGGCGCTGCTGGCCTGGCTGCTCATCACGAAGCCGGCGCGGCCCTTGGCGGCGAGGTAGCTGTAGAAGTAGGAGATCCACAGGTAGTTGCCGTTGCTCACCTTCTTCTTCTTGTTCACGCCCGGCAGGCCGAAGGGCAGGCGCGGGTCGTTCTTCACCTTGTCGGCATCCACCTCGTCGGTGTTGAAGGGCGGGTTGGCCATCACGTAGTCGGCCTTGCCCAGCAGCTCGTGCGGGTCCTCGTAGTAACTGATGGCCTGCGCCACCTTGCCTTCCAGCCCGTGTACGGCCAGGTTCATCTTGCCCAGGCGGATGGTGAGGGCGTTCTTCTCCAGCCCGTAGAAGGTGGCACGCTCGCGCGGGTTCTGGTGCAATCGCTCGATGAAGTGCGCGCTCTGCACGAACATGCCGCCGCTGCCACAGGCGGGGTCCAGCACGGTGCCGTGGTCGGGCTCGATCACGTTCACGATCATCTGCACCAGGCTCACCGGCGTGAAGAACTCGCCGTTGTCGTGCGCCTTCTGGTCGGCGAAGCCGGTGAGGAAGTATTCGTAGATGCGGCCGAACACGTCGCCGTCGGCCTTCTTCAGTTCCTCCAGGTTGAAGGCGCGCAGCAAGCTGCCGAGCACGTCGTTCTTCAGGCTCTTGTACTCGCTTTTGGGCAGCACGCCCTTGAGCATGTCGTAGTCCTTCTCGATGCTCTCCATGGCGTGCTCCAGGGCGGCGGCGCGGTCGTCGGCATCGGTGAGGTCCACGAGGTAGTCGTATTGCGCCTCGGGCCGCAGGAAGATGGAGCCCTGCCCGCTGAAGTCCTCCTTGCGCAGCGCGCGCACCTTGCCGCCGCGCTGCGGCAGGTTCGCTTCGAGGCGCTCCTTCACCTTCAGGAAGCGGCTGTACGCGTGGCGCAAAAAGATGAGGCCGAGCACGGGCATCATGTACTCGTTGCTGGCGTAGTTGCTGTTGGTGCGCAGGGTGTCGGCGCTGGACC
>CAUJFM010000036.1 GCA_963169595.1 Bacteroidota bacterium
GCGTCCGGTGCACATGGCCCGGAAGTTCGAAGGCGGGATGCTGGAGATCCGGCCGAAGGACGCGTCGCTGAAGAGCAAGGAGGTCCCCATCGACGACTTCTTCCACAAGATCGTGATGATCCGCGACCGCTTCCGCGTGCTCGAGCAGAAGATCAACGCACATACTGCGCTCAGCGAGGCCGACAAGGTGGAACTGCAGCAGTACATCACCCGCTGCTACGGCAGCCTCACCACCTTCAACATCCTCTTCGAGGACAAGGAGGACCACTTCGTGGGGCAGAAGGGGGAGTGAGGAGAGGGAGGAGGAGTGCCAAGTGGCAAGTCACAAGCGGCAAGTCGCAAGGGACAAGCGACCTTTGTACGTGCATGACCAAGAGGGCCCATCATCCAGGGGCGGACAGGACGTGCACGACGGGTGATCGACGTCCATGAGTTTTCCACCGGACCTTTCATTCTGTGTGACGAGGTCTATCTTTGTACCACTGCTTCGTTCTTTCTCAGCCCCGTGTGCTGATCAACGTACAGCCCACACAGGCCATAAGTCTCAGAACCAACATTATTTGCTCAGGGTCGGAAGATCCAAAGGGCAAAGGCGGGCCGCGCATCGGCTTCGGTCGATGATGCCTCCGGGCACAACGCGGATTACTGACCCCTTTCTGTCCGATCCGCTCATGTGATCCATGGGTTCTTTGAACTTCGGTCCTGTGTGGGCTTTTTTTGTCCCGTCCATTCGACCATGCCCCCCACCAACAGCCCCGCGAACGGAGCGCTCGACGTTGTGACCACCGCACTGCCGGTGATGGAGGCGTTCTACACCGTGCAGGGGGAAGGGCTGTACACCGGACAGGCGGCCTATTTCATCCGGCTGGGCGGCTGCGACGTGGGCTGCGCGTGGTGTGATGTGTAGGAGAGCTGGGACATGGATGCCCATCCGAAGGTGCCGGTGGCGGAGATCGTGGCCGGGGCCGCACGTCATCCCGCACGGATCGCGGTGATCACCGGCGGTGAACCCCTCATGCACGATCTCGGTCCGCTGACGGCAGCCTTGCGCGCTGCAGGCTTCCGCACCCACCTGGAAACGAGCGGCACCAGTCCCTTGTCCGGAGAGTGGCACCATATCTGCTTCAGTCCGAAGAAGTTCAAAGCCCCGCTGCAGGAGGTCCGGCAGGCGGCGCACGAACTGAAGGTGATCGTGGTGAACAAGCATGACCTGACCTGGGCCGAGGAGCATGCGGCGCAAGTGCCCGCCAACTGCGTCCGCTTCCTGCAACCGGAATGGAGCAAACGGGATGCGGTGATGCCCCTGATCGTGGAGAAGGTGATGGCCGATCCCCGCTGGCGCATCTCGCTCCAGACCCACAAGTACCTCAACATCCCATGACCGTACGCGCCATCCTGTTCCTGCTTACCGTGGTCATGGCGTTCGCCGTGCAAGCCCAGCCGGGCGGTTACAGCACCACGGACAAGAAGGCCATCAAGGAGTATGAGAGCGGGGTGGAGTGCATGCGCGAACAGCGACTGGAGTGCGCACGCACCGCCTTCACCAAGGCCGCCAAGGCGGATGAACGCTTCGTGGAACCGCGCATCATGCTGGCCGAACTGGCCGAGGCGGAAGGCAGGGACACCGAGGCCATCGCGCACTACCGCGAAGTGATGGCCATTGCGCCGCGCTTCTTCCCGGTGGCCCAGCTGCACCTCGCCGACCTGGAGTTCCGCACCGGGCAGTATGCCGAGGCCGAGAAGAACTACAAGGGATACCTGGAAAAGGAACAGGAGCCCCAGCGGAAAGCCCGCGCCCGGCTTGGCTTGGAGAACTGCGCCTTCGCTGCGCGGGCCATACAACAACCGGTGCCCTTCGAACCCCGCAACCTGGGTCCTGCGGTCAACAGCGCCGACCCCGAGTACTATCCCTGTGTCACCGCCGATGATGCCACGCTCATCTTCACGCGGCGTGTGAAGGCCCCGGAGATCCCCATCTATGGCATGCAGGAGGACTTCTATGTGAGCCACCGCGGAACAGATGGAGCCTGGAAGGACGCCAACCCGGTGCCCACCGTGAGCACAGCGGCCTACAATGAAGGGGCGGGGACTTTGACGCCGGATGGGCGCTTCATCATCTTCACCAAGTGTGCGTTGGAGGATGGCTCCTACGGCGGCCGCACCCGCGGTCTCGGCAGCTGTGACCTTTTCATCAGCCGGCGCGTGGGCGATCGCTGGAGCCCGGCCGAGAACCTCGGTCCGCCCGTGAACAGCGCCAACTGGGAGAGCCAGCCCAGCATGGCCAGCGATGGGCGAACCCTCTACTTCGTCCGCGGCCGCCGCACAGGCAACGGGGTGAGCGATATGGACATCTACTCG
Organism: Bacteroidota bacterium; assembly: GCA_963169595.1. Lineage (GTDB taxonomy): Bacteria > Bacteroidota > Bacteroidia > Flavobacteriales_F > PHOS-HE28 > PHOS-HE28. The sequence goes on from CAUJFM010000036.1 coordinate 2,359, forward strand.
GCCCACCTGCAGGACGATGGCAGCTGGAGCAAGCCGGAGAAGCTCGGCCCCAACGTGAACACGCCGTACCAGGAGGAGAGCGTGCAGATCCACCCCGACGGACGCACGCTGTACTTCAGCAGCAACGGGCATCCGGGTTTCGGTGGATTGGACATCTACGTGAGCCGCCTGCAGGAGGATGGCACCTGGGGCAAGGCCCTGAACCTGGGCTGGCCGATCAACAGCGGCGCGGATGAGAACAGCCTGTTGGTGAGCGCGGATGGGCGCATCGCGTATTTCGCCAGCGACCGGCCCGGAGGCCTCGGCGACCTGGACCTCTACAGCTTTGAGCTGTATCCCGAGGCAAGGCCACTGGCGGTGAACTACATCCGCGGCCGCGTTTTCGACAAGGTGACCGGCCAGCCTGTGGAGGCCGATGTGGAACTGCTCGACCTGTCCACCGGCAAGCTGGCCACGGCCGCCTACAGCGACCCTCAGAGCGGCGAGTTCCTGGTGTGCCTGCCCAGCGGCCGCAGTTATGCGCTCAACGCGGGCAGCGAGGGCTACCTCTTCTACTCGGCCAACTACGATGTGGGGTCGGGTACGCAGGAAGCCCCCTTCACGCTGGATGTGCCGTTGAGCCCGCTCAGCGCCGGCAGCGTCATCACCCTGCGCAACATCTTCTTCAACACGGCGAGCTATGAACTGCTGGCCGCCTCGGAGGTGGAGATCGACAAGCTGGCCCGCCTGCTCTTTGTGAACCCGTCCTTGCGCATCGAGCTCGGTGGCCACACGGACAACGTGGGCAACGATGCCGCCAATCAATTGCTCAGCGAACAGCGCGCCAATGCCGTTCGCGACCGGCTCATCGCCAAGGGCATCGAAGGTTCACGCATCACCGCCAAGGGCTACGGGGAGACCAAGCCTGTGGCCACCAACGATTCGGAGGAAGGCCGCGCACAGAACCGCCGCACGGAGGTGACGGTGCTGTAAGCCGCAGGACGGTCAAGAGCGTGAAAGCTCTGCTGCCCGGGTACTGGCCGCAATGATACCTGCCTCCAAGGTCTGGTTCAACCTGCCTTCCCGGAACACATGGAAAGCCGCTTCCGTGGTGCCTCCCTTGCTCATCACCGCCTGGATCAATTCACCAGCAGACCGGTCCGAATGCTCCATCAGGTGGAAGCTGCCAAGCATCGTCTGCTTGACCAATGCATTGGCCACATGGGGCTCCAATCCCAGTTGTATTCCCGTGGCGATCATGGTGCGCACAACTTCGAAGAAATAGGCGGGACCGCTCCCGCTGAGTGCCGTCACCGGGTCCAGCATGGCTTCATCCGCGAGGTGCATCGCGCGGCCGGTGCAGTTCAACAATTGCTCCACCATGAGCGTCTGTCTCATGGTGAGTTCGCTGCCAGTGGCATAAGCTGTGATGCCCATGCCCACCTGCGCGGGTGCATTGGGCATCGCGCGAACGAGCGTTCCATGGCGTAGCACCTCCGCGAGCCTTGACAGCGTGATCCCCGCCATGATCGAGAGGACCACCTGGCCCGGTTGCAGCACAGGCGCGACCATGGGACCGACACGGCCAAAGTCCTGAGGCTTTACCGCAAGGATGACGAGGTCGCTCGTCGCGAGGCGATCATCGATCTGAAGGGCCACCTGGCCCAATGGTTCCAGTTCGTGGACCCGCCTCTGGTCCCGAAGCACCAGCAGTTGTTCGGCGGGCTTCACCAGGCCATACTTCACAAAGCTGCGGGCGAAGGCCGTACCCATGTTCCCACAACCGATGATGGAGATGCGCATGGTCGTATTGATCGTTTATCGAACTGCCGTTTTCATGACGACACCACCTTCAACCCGATGATGGAGGCGATGAGGGTGAAGAGGAAGAAGAGCCGCCACGCATCGGCCGGTTCCTTGAAGAAGACCATGCCCACCACGGCCGTACCTGCGGCCCCGATGCCGGTCCACACCGCATAGGCCGTACCCACGGGCAGGGTCTGCACGGCCTTGTAGAGCAGCGACATGCTCACGGTGAGGCAGGCCATAAAGCCCGCCAGCCACCAGAAGCGGGTGCCCCCCTCGGTGATGCGGGCCTGACCCAGGCAGGCCGCGAAGCCGACCTCGAACAGCCCGGCGATGACCAACAGCAACCAGTTCATGCCGGCGAAGCTACCCCCATTCGGGTGCACCGGGGGCCATCACCACCCCACGCACAGGCGTATGGCCAGTCCCAGCCCGCGCTGTTGCAGGTCCACATAACCCGGCACCTGGCTTAGGGTGAGGTCCGCCAGGACGTGGCTCCCGAGGCGCAGCTGCCCTGCGATACCCGCGCGGAAAACACCGAAACCACCGTAACCGAGGTTCACGGAAACGCGCGCCACCTGCCCCAGCCGCCGTGCTGCGCTGACCGTGGCCTGTGGCGTGAAGCCCGGCAAGTAGCGCTGCTCCAGCCCGATACCGGCCTGCCACGGCGCGGTGGGGTCCGAGGCCAGCACCACATGGGTGCGGAAGGGGAGCGGCCGCAACAGAGATCCGTGAACAGGGCGCAGCCCCAGGGTGTCCAGCAACTGGTCCTCACCCAGCACAACGGCGTCCAGGTCGAAGAGGTCCTCCACCTCGAAGCCTTCATAGTTGATCGCCGAATCCTGCCGGGTGGTCAATGCGCGGTTGCTCCAACCGATGAACCCCAGGTCCTTCACACCCACCTGCAACCACAACGGTCCGGGTTCCGCATCCAGCGTCCAGCTCCACGCACCGGAGATCGAGGCGCCAAGTCCGTTCCAGGTGGAAAGCGAGGCGGAGGCCGTGTCGCTTTGCCAGTAGGTCACATCCATGTCCAGCGCCAGGGAACGACCGTCGCGTTCGGTGAACAGGGTCAGGTCGTCCAACCGGCTCTCGCTCAGGTACTGGCCTTTCACCACGGCGAGCTGGAGGTACCGGCCCTTCACCGGGTCCACCAGCCCGAAGGCCAGCGACTGGTAACGCAGGTTCAGGTGGGCCGTTCCGGAAAGGTCCGCTGTGCGGTCCTCATACCGGGCATTGCCGAAGAAGGTGAGGGCGTAGAGGTCACGGGTGTAGCGTACGCCCAGCACTTCGGCATGTTCGAGGGACACCATCGGTCGCCATCCTTCGAACCGGCCCTGCATGCGCTTCCCCGTCCATGCCAGCCCTGCGGACAGGGTGTATCCGAAGCGATCGCCGGTCTGGCTCTTACCCCAAGAGCGTTCCCGTGTGGAACGGTCCAGGTCGCGGGCCAGGAGGAGATCAGCCAGGAGCTCGTTGCGGATGGAGTTGCTCTGCTGATCACCTTCTCCCCAAAGAGTGATCATGTTCGCCCAGTCCACCTGCCGGCCGCGTTCGATCACCGGGTCGGGGGCGAGCACGGGTGATTGCGCGCTCAACGTGCCCAGCGTAAGCACCGCGCTCAGGAACGTGAACAGTCTATTCATCGCCGTTCACGAGGTAGTTGAAGGCCGCCGTGATCTGCACTTGCAGCGCGTAGCTCTCCAGGATCCGGAGGTACATGGTCTGCGTGCTGGTGCTCAACACCACCCGGGTGCGCAGCTGGGTGTTCTGGTAGAGCAGGTCCACCTGTTGCGGCGTGAGGGTGGCGGTGAGCTCTCCCGTGGCGCTGGAGTGGACCAGCCCATCGGCACCCAAAGGACCGGCCGGAATGGAGCCCTGCACGGGCACCTCGCTCAGCACGTTGCCTTCGGCATCCACGATGGCCAGCTGCACCAGGCCCACCATGGGGAACCCGTTGGTGGCGAACAACCGCAAGATGCCCGAACGCAGCCCATGGCCCTCGTTGGAGCCGGGAAGATCAGGCCGGGAAAGGGTCTCCAGGGTGAGCCCTTGGGCCCTCAGCCGAAGGGGCACCTCCAGTTCCAGATCGGCGCGCAGGCGGCTCTCGTAATAGAGGAAGTCGTTGCCGCTGCTCACATCGCCCAAGGGGTTCAGCCACAGGTCAAGTGCATAGTTCACGCGGTCCGGAAGGCATTCCAGGAAGTCCAGGAGGTTGCTGTTGGACGCGCCCACCGTGGTCTGGTAGTAGCTCGGCGTGAAGCCGTTCCCGAGGTCCAGCGCGCGGTTGAGGTTGATGGGACCGTTGAGGATGCTGTGCGTGAGGTCCACTGTGCTGCCGGTGCGCGAATTGTAGGCCTGCAGGCTGCGCATGGCGATGCGCACATCGGCCCCGAGGCCGTTCTCCACGGTGAGCCGCAGCGTGGCGTCCTCCAGGTCGATCGTGCCGTCAATGATGGCATCGAACAGGCCCAGGTCATTGGTATCGGGCCCCACCTCTTCGGCACGCGAACCGAAGTAGCCCTTGGCATACTGCGGGACCAGGCCGCTGTAGCGTGCCTCGATCACCACACTGTCCTGGTCGGTCACGGTGGCCCCGGTACCGGCCGGGTCCAGCTGGGCGCTCAGGTCGGTCTGCAGGGTGTTCACGGAATTGTAGTTCGGCCCGCGCAGGTCGAAGCTGCTTCCGGCCAAGTCGCGCTGGTCGGTGCTGAACGTGGGGGAGGAGGGCGAACCGGCACCCACCGTGGTGGAGAGCACGTTCCCCCCGGAGGGCAGCACCACGCCCGGCAGTGCGAACTGCCCGATAACGGCGCTGGCCACCATGTTCTTCATGCGCATCTCCAACCGGCCCTCCCGCAGCACCAGCCGCCGCAGGGCCACATCGCCCAGGTCGAACCGTTGCACATCGGCCTGATTGAAGAAGTTGAACCCCGCCGGGAAGTTGAGCGGGCCGGGAACGGGCAGGCCGTAGGCGTACACGAAGGAGGTGTCGGGCGCCTTCAACAGGGTGTCCAGGTCCACGGCGAAGAGCTCATCACGGAAGATCAGCGCCACCGTGCCATCCGCCTCGGTGGACACCAGCGAATCGGCCACCAGGTCGCGGATGGTGAGCGTGCTCGACACCAGCGGCACCAGCATGTCCACATCCCAACGGGAGGCATCCTGCTCCTTCCGGCAGCCGGCCATGCTGAAAAGCAGGACCAACAGGGAGGCAACCCTGATGCAGGGCCGTACGTTCTTCATTTGGACGGCAAAATACGCGTGGGCTGATCACGGTCGTGGCGCATTGCCGGCCGGTCCTTGTATTATTGCCGGTGGACCTTGGGATCATGTTGTTCTCCCGCCATATCCTCATGCCTTGGCTGTTCTCAACGGCCGTGATGTTCGGCATCTCCTATGTGTGGCATGGGTTGGCCCTCACGGACCTGCAGGAACTGAAGATCCCGCTCACCCTCTACTTCATCCTCGCGCTCATCGTCTACCTGGTCATCGGGCTCGCCTTGACCATCGGCATCCACAAGGCCGTTCAATATGAACTGATCTCGCTGAAAGGGCCCTTCCCCTTGACCGCCTCGCTCCTCGGCGCCGCCGTGGGTTTTTTCGTCTACCTCGTCATCTTCGTCCTGGGCATGACCTTCACCAAGCACGGCATGATGCACGTGGTGGTGGACATCATCTGGCAGATGTTCGAGCAGGGGCTCGGTGGCCTGGCCGTGAGCCTGGGCATCATCTGGGACATGCACAAGCGCTTCCTGGAACAGGAGCGCGCCAGCTGACCGTTCAGTAGCCGTACCGGTCCTTCCAGAGCTTCTTCAGCAGGCTCGCGTGCTCCTGCTCCCGGGGATTTGCGCCGGGCTCATAGAACCGCGTGCCGCTCAGCGCTTCCGGCAGGAACTCCTGCTCGATGAAGTTACCGGCACCCTCGTGGCTGTACTTGTACGCCTTGCCGTACCCCAGCTCCTTCATCAACTTGGTGGGGGCATTGCGCAGGTGCAGCGGTACGGGCAGGTCGCCGGTGGCACGCACCTTGGCCTGGGCCTCGCCGATGGCCACATAGCTGGCGTTGCTCTTCGGCGAACAGGCCAGGTAGACCGCGCACTGGGACAGGAGGATGCGGCCCTCGGGCCATCCGATGAGCTGCAGGGCCTGCATGGTGGTGGTGGCCATCAGGAGCGCGTTCGGGTTGGCATTGCCGATGTCCTCGCTGGCCAGGATCACCATGCGCCGGGCGATGAAGAGCGGGTCCTCACCGCCTTCCACCATCCGGGCCAGCCAGTATACCGCAGCATTGGGGTCGCTGCCCCGCATGCTCTTGATGAAGGCGCTGACGATGTCGTAGTGCTGCTCGCCCTGCTTGTCGTACCGCGCAGCGGTGGAGTGCACCACCTGGTGCACCAGGGCGTCGGTGATGACCACCGGGCCGGGTCCGGCCGCCTTCACGCACAGCTCGAAGGTGTTCAACAGGCGCCGGGCATCACCGCCACTGGCGCGCATCAGGGCATCGGTCTCCTGCAGGGTGATGGACATGGAACGCAGTTCGGCATCGTGCTCCATGGCACGCTCCAGCAGCCCGCGCAGCTCCTCCTCGTGGAGGGGTTCCAGGGTGTAGACCTGGCAGCGGGAGAGGAGTGCCCCGATCACCTCGAAGCTGGGGTTCTCCGTGGTGGCGCCGATGAGGGTGATGGTACCCTTCTCCACGGCGCCCAGCAGGCTGTCCTGCTGCGCCTTGCTGAAGCGGTGGATCTCGTCAATGAAGAGCACGGCGCTCCGCGCGAAGAGCCCGCTTCCGCCGGCCTGTTCGATCACCTCCCGCACCTCCTTCACCCCGCTGCTGATGGCGCTGAGGGTGAAGAACGGCCGTTTCAGGTCCTGGGCGATGAGCCGGGCCAGGGTGGTCTTGCCCACCCCCGGCGGCCCCCACAGGATCATGCTCGGCAGCATGCCGCTGGCCAGTGCGCGGCGCAGCACACCGTCCGGCCCGATCAGGTGCTGCTGGCCCACCACCTCGTCCAAGGTGGCGGGGCGCATGCGTTCGGCTAGCGGCTGGTGGTCGGTCATGGTGGGCGTTTCCGGTGGCGAAGGTAGGCGGGCCGAAAAGGAAGAGCCCCCACCGGGAGGCAGGGGCTCTTCGTTCAGTTCCGGACCGATCAGGGCTGGTACAGCAGGCGGCCATGCACCGCCTCACCATCCAGGATCACCCGGTAGAGGTACATGGCACCACCGCGGTCCTCCGGACGGTAGGTCAGGCGCACAGGCACGTCGCGCTCCACCAGGCCGCTGAACAGGTCGCTCACCTTGCGGCCCTGCATGTCCGTGATCTCCACGGTCGCGTGGCCGGTCACCGCAGGCGTCAGGATGATCGTGCAGTCCAGGCGGAAGGGGTTGGGTACCACCTCCGTGCTGACCTTGGCACCACCGGCCAGGGCATCCTGCAGCGTCACACCCGCACCTGGCACATCCTTGCCCGGCTTCTTGTCGCATACCGTGATGGTCTGCTGCATGGTCGCCGGGTTGCCGCAGGCATCCACCGCATACCAGGTGCGCACCACAGCGATGCCGCCCTGGCAGGCACTGCTCTTCACCACCTGCTCGGTGAACTGCACGTAGACCTCGCCGGAGCAGTTGTCGAAGGCCTTGCAGTCCGCAGGCTCGGGCACATCGTTTATGGATCCCACCACCATGTCCTCCACCTCGCAGGTGAACTGCGGGGCGTCCTCATCCACCACATTGATGGTCCAGGAGGCCTGGCCCACGTTGCCGCACTGGTCCACAGCGGTCCAGGTGTGCACCAGCGTGTAGGTGCCAGGGCAGGTGCCCGGGAGGTATTGCACCGTGTGGTCCACCGCCACCTCCATCTTGGTGCACTCGTCGTAGGCCCACACCTCGGGCGTGGGAAGCGCATCGATGTTCTGGTCGCAGGAGAGGGTCACTTCCTCCGGCACCTCCATGAGGATCGGCGCCACATCATCGATCACCGTGATCGTATGGCTGCAGGTCTCGTAGGCACCGGTCGCATCCTCGGCCCAGAAGGTGCGGCGGATCACGTAGGGGCAGTTGCTCAGGATCTGGTCGTTCCAACCCAGGCTGGTGATCTCCGGGCAATCCTGCTTCTTCCGCCACACCGGCTCACCGCCGATGCCGAAGGGGGAGAAGTCCTCAGCGCACGACACCGTGATGTCCGGCGGGCAGCTGATGATGATCGGCGGGCAGTCGTCGCCGCAGTTCGGGTCCTGCATCACCACCACTTGGAACTCGTTGCTGCAGCCGTTCATGCCCACCAAGGCCAGGTTGTAGATGCCCGGTTCGTCCGCCAATGCGGTCGGACCGTTGGAGATCACGGTACCGCTCGGCGACGACCAGAAGATCTGGAAGATGCTGCTGGTGCTGGTGAACGAGAGTGTTGCCGCCTCGCCTTCGCAACCCAGGTAGGTGGCAGCCACCTCGGCCACGGGAGCCACCTGGTCGTAGATCACCTCCGTCTGCGCGGTGCCAACGCAGCCATTGGCCGCGGTCACCGTGAGCGTATAGATGCCAGGACCTTGCTCCTGAATGATCAACTCTTCGGTGATGGTGCCACCACCCGGGAGCGTCCACACCACCTCACCCGGCAGGGAGGACGTGGCGTTGATCCAGACCCAGGAGGGATTGCAGTTCACGATCGCAGGCGGGGTGATGGTCACAACGGGCACATCCACATCCTGACCCACTTCCGTCGTGGCGGTGCTGGTGCAGCCGTTGGCGCCGGTCACCGTGAGGGTGTAGGTGCCGGGGGCGCACACGGTCGGGTTCTGCTCGGTGCTGGTGAAGCCATCGGGACCGCTCCAGCTGTACGAACCGTTGCCAACGCCTTGCAGCGTCACGCATTGGTTGTTGCAGGTGAGGGTGCCGCCAGCCGCCTGAGCGCCGGGCACATCCACATCCTGACCCACTTCCGCAGTTGCCGTGCTGGTGCATCCGTTGGTGCCGGTCACCGTGAGGGTGTAGGTGCCAGGGGCGCACACCGTCGGGTTCTGCTCGGTGCTGGTGAAGCCATCGGGGCCGCTCCAGCCGTACGAACCGTTACCCACGCCTTGCAGGGTCACGCACGCGTTGTTGCAGGTGAGGGTGCCACCAGCGGCTTGCGCGCCGGGCACATCCACATCCTGACCCACTTCCGCAGTGGCCGTGCTGGTGCAGCCATTGCTGCCCGTCACCGTGAGGGTATAGGTACCAGGTGCGCACACCGTCGGGTTCTGCTCCGTGCTGGTGAAGCCATTCGGGCCGCTCCAGCTGTACGAACCGTTACCCACGCCTTGCAGCGTCACGCACTCGTTGTTGCAGGTGAGGGTGCCGCCAGCCGCCTGAGCGCCGGGCACATCCACATCCTGACCCACTTCAGCCGTGGCGGTGCTGGTGCAACCGTTGCTGCCCGTCACCGTGAGGGT
>CAUJFM010000037.1 GCA_963169595.1 Bacteroidota bacterium
CTTTCATCAACCGCCAAGGCCAGTAGAAGTGTGAGCGATCCTTGACGGTGAGCATGTCGTCGTTGTGGAGCATGATCAGCTCGAACATTTCGAGCAGGTCATCGGCCAGGCGTTCCGGGCCGTCGCAGTCGTTCAGCAGCCCATCGAGCTGCTTCAACAAGGTGGGGGGCAGGTGCTTCAGGCGCGACCCGCTAAGCGCTTTCTCTTTGGCAACAGTCATGTCGAAAAAGGTTCATGGTGCCGCTGGCCCTGACTGTCACCACCCATAGGGTAAGTCGGCAGGTCTTCGATCCTTTCGGCCTTATAGCCTGCCGGACCAGCGGCGTTTGTTGAGTAGAACCCATGAGGGGGTGATGAACAGTCGATGCAAGTATAGCAACGCTTGTGCCAAAAGCGCTTTGCTTGCATGCAAGCGGTGCGAGCGAAGCGCTTCAAGCGCTCACTTCAGGTGCTTGACCACGAACTGGCTGGCCGTGTACACGGGAACGTTCACATGGTCTCGGTAGTCTTTGCCGTCGCGCGTAACAATGGCATCTGGTCGGCTTGCCGCGAAGAATATGGCGGCGTCGTTCACATCGGCGAAGCTGCTGGCCATCGCTGTTCGGTAGGTATCGGCGGTTATCGGCGTCCACTCGCAGATGTCCAGCAGGTATTCAAAGGATTGGGCCACCTGCACCCGATCCGTGCGCCTTGGCTTGCCCACATGCACCAGCTCGCTGAACACCACCGAGGATAGAAGGCCGACCACAGTGCGCTGCGATACGGCATCAAGTATGAGCTGTGCGCTTCGCCTGTCACCTTGCGGGCGCTCGCCGTCCGGAAGCAGTGCATCCAGGATCACGTTGGTATCAATGATCACGCGTATCATGCCTTCGCCTTGCGTTGAGCGGCCTTGTGCCTGCGGTATGCCGCTGTTTTCCGAAGCTGCCTGCCTGCCGGGGTGTCGCTTTCGGCCAACTCCAAGTCCAACGGTATTTCCAAGTCGCCGAACTGCTCTATCCACCCTTTGCGGGCGGGTTCCTTTTCGGCCGCGATGCGCTCCAGCATGGCATCCACTTCGGCGCTTATGCTGCGCCCCTTCCGCTGGAGCTTGCGGCGGGCCTTGACCAGCGTGGTGCGGTTCACGGAGAGGGTGAGCTTCGTCTTCATGCCCTCAAAGATACGTGCTTGGATACGTACGAGTTTACGCCGAAGGCTCCACGCCCATCTCGTTCATGATGCCCTGCAACTTCTCATAGATGCGCTGGTCAGGCTCACCGGCTTCGCGCAGTGCGCTCTTGGCGGCTTGTGCAATGCGGTTGTGGGCGGCCATTACCTGCCCCGTGTTGGTGGCCCCCATGTACCATGCGTACCCCAGCACGATGTACAGTTCGGTCACGGAGAGGTGGGCGGTGAGTGGGTGGCCAGCGTGTGGCACCTCACTCCCCGATGGCTTGCAGGTCGAAGAACTCATGGTAGTGCGGGTCTGTGGTGTTGGCGATGCGGTTCACGCGGGTGATCATGCGGTCCAGCTCGTCGATGTTGCGGATTTTCTCGCGGGCCGCATCGCCGGGTGGCAGATCGGTGGCGAATACAACCAGCTTCGGCCCCCACGTGAGGAGTTGCCGGTTGATCTCGTCGAAACTGTGAACGATGCACACGATGTCCAGCATCAGGTGCCCACGGCTGCGGAACATGGTGGCCACGCGGCTCGGCAATTCCGCGTTGCTCTTGATGTAGTTCTTCATGTCGTCGAGCACCAGCGTACCGTTGCGCATGCCCCGGTCCACGTGGTACACGGCCTCGAAGCGGCGCGTGTCTTCCGTCACGTGCAGCAGGCTCGGCCGGGAGAAGGTGAGCATGTCCGGCGCGGCGATCACGAGTTGCTTCTTGCCGCTGTCGAGTTCATCGGGCAGGTGTTCACCCTTCACGGACAGCTCAGGCAGGCCGGGCCATGTCGTGCTGGCGTCGGTTCTGTTGGCTGGCACCACCAAGGTGCGCGGGTCGGCGTTGCGGCCCTCCAGGATCTGCCTGCGGGTCCACGTGCTTTTGCCGCAGCGTGGGCGGCCCACCACGATCAGGTAGAAGGGGTCTCGGTAGTCTTGGCTCATGGCTGGTCGGGTGAGGTTGCTGCGGGGCTGGCCGGCATGCCGGAAGCGTTACGGCGCTTCGCGCTTACCGCCAGACCAGCGCAGCGTTGAGAACAGTATTTGCGGCGGCGCTTGGTGGGCTGCCCGCACTGCAGGCAGGGTGTCACAGCTGGGGGCGTGACCGACCGGCGCGTCACGGGGCGGATGGGTGCGCCGTTGCGGTCCAGCACGGTGACGGCCGGAGCCGGTGTACCACCGCCGGGCTGTGCGGGGCGAGCTGTGCGGGGTGCGTTCGGTCGCCGCTCCGGCTCCTCCCCTTCCCGCTTGGCACGGCGGTGCTCCATGGCCGTCTGGTAGTTCACCACGGTGGGGATGGCCAGCGCAAGCAGCAGCCCTATCCACCAAGGGATCTCGGGGCTGCCCATCGTGCCCAAGCCCTTGCCCAAGTGGTGCGCGGCCCGCTCCTTGATATCGCGCGGGAGCAGGAACTTCCCGAACGCGCTGATGTCCCCGGCCAGCAACGCGAAGCCTCCGGCCTGCATCGTGTTGTAGGCTTCAATGAACTCGCGAGCGCTCTCGGTGTTGTCCGGGGCACCACTGCCCGGTTCGGACTTGGGGCCATCGCCGGTGGGCGGCGGCGTGGGTCCGGGTTCGGGCTTCGGAGGGGGCGGCTGCGCGGTCTGCGTGTAGACGCGCTTGGGCTTGTCGCGCTGCTGCCGGATGAAGTCGGCAGCGGCATCGGCCTTGGTGCCCGGCGT
>CAUJFM010000038.1 GCA_963169595.1 Bacteroidota bacterium
GGTGCCGCCGAACGTGGGCCTGTTGGGCTACGAGCTGGTGGCCACGGCCACGGTGAGCACGGCCAACACGGATGGTGATCCGGCCAACAACAGCGCCACCGACCTGCGCACCATCACCGGGGCCTACGACCCCAACGACAAGCTGGCGGTGACCAGCCTGGGCAGCAACAGCGCCTGGCTGATCAACGCCGACGAGTGGATCGACTACATCATCCGTTTCCAGAACACGGGCACGGACACCGCCTTCACGGTGGTGATCACCGATACGCTGCCACCGAACCTTGATCCCAGTACGATAGCGATCGGGGCGGCGTCCCATCCCTTCACTTGGGAACTGCGCGATGCGGGCACGCTGAAGTTCTACTTCCCCAACATCCTGCTCCCGGACAGCAACGTGAATGAGCAGCAGAGCCATGGCTACGTGGGCTTCCGCATCCGTCCGCGCCAGCCACTGCTGCCGGGCGCAACCATCGAGAACATCGCCAACATCTACTTCGACTTCAACCCGCCCATCATCACCGAGCCGAGCGTGCTGGTGGCGGAGTTCAGCACGGGGGACAGCGAATGGGACCCGGAGGTGCTGCATATCGCTCCCAATCCAGCGTCAGATCAGCTCGTGGTGTGGCACCTCACAGATAAAATGATCGGTGGCAGCCTGCGTGTGATCGGTACGGACGGAAGGACCATTGCCAGTGCCTCGATCACGAACGACCGCATTGTCGTTGATCTATCATCCTTGTCCGCTGGTCTTTACGTGCTACAGGTGCGTGACATCGACCAACGTGTGCATCATACGAACTTCGTCATAGGCCGATAGCACCGGCCGTTCACGTCAACATGACCAGCGGAAACCGACCATGACCATCACCCGAACCATCGCCCTTTTGGCCACCTGGTCCCTTGCGGCTCCTGCATGGTCCCAGTTCGTGATCCCCGATTGGCGCTTCCGCGACTGGTTGGAGCAGATCGTGCCCGCTGCGGTGAACGGCGACACGCTCATCACGGACCACCCGGATGTGCTGGCACTCACCACCATGACCGTTGGTAGCAACTGTGTGAACTGCACACCGCCGAACCCGCAGAACATCGCAGGTATCGAGTTTTTCGTGAACCTGGAGTACCTCAACATCTCCTACTGCGAGATCGGACAGGTGCAGAACCTTCCGAACAAGATCCGGGAGCTGCGCATGGACTACATCCCCGATCTCGTCTCCATCGACCATTGGCCTGATTCCGCCCGGTACATCAGTGCCATCCACGACTACTACTGGGACGGACCTTCAACCATGCAACCGGTTCCACCACTGCCTCCCTATCTGGAATACCTGGACCTCTACGCCAACCTGCTGGATACCCTGCGCGATATTCCGCCCACGCTGCGCCAGTTGAAGATGGACCGCAACCGTCTGGACTACTTTCCCGTGCTTCCGAACGAGCTCCGCCACCTCAACATCCGCGGCAACCTGGTGCCATCCATTCCTTCCTTGCCGGACAGCCTGCGCTATCTGGATGTGGGTGGCCTCAATCCCTATCCCTCACTGCCACCCTTCCCGCCCTTCCTTGAGCAGTTCCACTGCACTTACATCAATACGCTGCAGGAGTTCCCGCCCTTCCCGTCCACGTTGCAGGTGATCAATACCACCGGTACCAACACAGCCTGCTATCCTTATGTGCCGCCATCGGTGACCACTTGGGACGTGGCGACAGGACTGGCATGCATTCCCAACCTGCCGCCCTTCCTCAGCTCCGGCAACGCCGCATCGAAGCCCCTTTGCAACATCATCAACAGCACCTGTCCCACCATGTCCGGTGCCACCGGCACGCTCTTCCTGGACAACAATGGTGATGGGGTGTGGGATAGCGGTGAGCCGCCTCTCACTGCGGGTTGGGTGGTGGAGGCCGGGGGCGGCAACCTGGCAGGTGTCAATAGTGCGGGGTATTACTTCCTGCCCCTCGATCTGGGCGAACACATCGTGACCGGTGGGTTGATACCGTGGATGACGCAGACCACACCCGCCCACCAGGTCAGCATCACCCAACCGGTCCAAGTGGACAGCCTCAACCACATCGGCTTCCAAGTGACACCAGGCGTGGTGGACCACGAGGTGCAGCTGTATAACGTGGGGATCCCACCTCGTCCCGGCTTTACACACAAACTGGAACTGGTGGCACGGAACGTCGGTACTCAGCTGACCAGTGGAACGGCCAGCCTGCAGTTCGACCCGGCGGACCAGTGGATGAGCGCCAGCACGGCACCATTTGACCAGACAGGTAACAGCGCCACGTGGAACACGGGTGTGCTTGCCCCAGGACAACAGTTCGCCGTGACCATTACACTGACCACACCGGCCAGTGTCCCGTTGGGCACGGTGCTCATCCATTCGGCACAAGCAACGAGCGATGATGTCGAAGAGCACCTGAGCAACAACGCCATTGTGTATGAGCAGACCGTGGTGGCCGGCTACGACCCGAACGACAAGCAGGTGCATCCCGCGGTCCTGAGCCCGGATGAGCTACAGGCCGGAACGCGGGTGACCTACACGATCCGCTTCCAGAACACGGGCACCTTCATGGCCGAACGCGTGGTGATCACCGATACGCTGCCCGATGGCCTGCAGTGGAACAGCGTGGCGATGCTGGATGCCAGCCACCCGTTCAACTGGTTCCTGAATAATGGTGTGCTTCACTTCATCTTCGACGACATCAACCTACCGGATAGTCAGTCCGATGAGCCGGGGAGCCATGGACAGGTGCGGTTCACGGTGCTGCCCTCACAGGACCTGTTGCCCGGTGGAACGGTCCTGAACGCTGCCAACATCTACTTCGACTTCAACCCGCCGGTGATCACCGAACCGAGCGTGCTGGTGGCGGAGTTCAGTACGAGCCTTTCCGAAAATGACGCAGCAGGTATCCTGCTTTCGCCTGTGCCGGTCGGCGATAGGCTCAGTATGCAGGCGAAGCATCCCATAACTGCACTTCAGGTCCTTTTCGCGGATGGCCGATCGGTCCTCCGGTCGAGCGGACCACAAGCAACCATCGCCGTGATGGACGTCTCACTTCTACCGCCGGGTACCTACCTGTTACGGGCATCGCTCAGTACAGGCGAACAGGTGCACGCGCGGTTCATCAAGTACTGAGCATGCGGATACTACCTGTGGTCATCGCGATGCTGCTGTCGGGCATGATGCTCGCCCAGCAGCCGGGCACGCTCGACCCCACATTCAACCCCAGTGATGCGGGCTTCGGCCTCGGGGATGGCACTTGGGGAGGTTACGTCCATACCATGGCACGTCAGCCGGACGGCAAGGTGATCATTGGCGGGCAGTTCGGGTGGCACAACGATCACATCGTAGGGAGTCTTTCGCGCATGAATGCGGATGGCACACGCGACGAAACGTTCCAGATCGGGCAGATCGTGAGCGGCCAGGTGTTCGCGATCGCCTTGCAGGCCGATGGCAAGATACTTCTTGGTGGGGTCTTCTCCTTGGTGAATGGCACCCCGCGTTATTGCCTGGCCCGGCTCAATGCGAACGGTTCCCTTGATACGGGATTCGATGCAGGGGTCAATTCGTTGAACGAGACGGTGATCAACTCCATCGCTCCACGGGCCGATGGCACGATCATGATCGGCGGCTGGTTCGCGAGTATCGGAGGTGTGCCGCGCAACAACATCGCACGCCTACTTGCCAATGGGGAAGTTGACACGAGCTTCGACCCCGGGAGCGGCTGCTCCGGTCAGGTATTCGCTGTTCGGAACACCGGTTCAGGCCGGGTGTTGGTGGTCGGGGAATTCGACTCGTTCAATGGCGTCCCACGGGGGGGCATCGTTCGGGTGAACGCCAACGGCTCGCTCGATCCCGGCTTCGCGGCTGGAGCCGGTGCCAGTGGGGGTAGCATTGCAGCGCTGTTGGAACGTGCTGACGGGACATTGTACGTGGGCGGTAGGTTCACCTCTTTCGATGGCCTGCCGCGCCAGTGTACAGCGCGTTTGCTGGCCAATGGTACCGTGGATCCAACCTATGGTGGTGCCGTGGGACCGGATCTTATCGCGAGTACAGAGAACGTGAAGGCCTTGGTGGAAGCAGCTGATGGTTCCTTGCTCATCGGTGGACGGTTCACCACCGTTGGCGGCATTGCCAAGCCCTATTTTGCCAAGCTTTCCAATACCGGCGTGTTGGACCCCACTTATCCCGGGGGAACCGGATTCAGCGCTCCGGTCCATGCCATGCTCCTGCGGCCCGATGGCAAGGCGCTCGTTGGCGGCGAGTTCGTGTACTTCGGAGATCGCACCGCCATCGGCTACACACAGCTCAGCTTGGACGGAAGCCTGGATGCCAGCTTCAATCCAGGTAACGGGTTCAATGGTGGCAATGTGAGCCAGCTTATCGTTCAGCCGGACCAGCGCACACTCGCGCTCGGCGGTTTTGCAGGGTACCAAGGTTCCAAACGACCCGGCTTGCTACGCTTGAATGCAGATGGTTCGCTCGATCCAGGTTTCGTGGCGGGTCTTCCGGGAAGTGGCAGTTTGGGCTGTATGGCCTTACAACCTGACGGGCGTATCGTGGTCGGCGGAGGCTTCACCTCGTTCGCAGGGCACTCCACCTCGCGCATTGCACGGTTGAACAGCAATGGCTCCATCGATGCCTCGTTCACAGCGAACGGCATCAACAACACGGTGAGCCGAGCTGTTGTTCAACCGGATGGTCGCATCATGATCTCGGGAGGCTTTACCACGGTGCAGGGAGTTGCGCGTAACCGGGTGGCACGGCTGCTGTCCGACGGTACGCTCGACCCATCGTTCGACCCCGGTTCCGGTGCGAACAATGTCGTTTTCGACATGCATGTGCAGTTCGACGGGAAGGTGTTGCTGGTCGGCAATTTCACGTCCTACAATGGCACCCCGCGCAACCGCGTGGTGCGGCTCAATGCAGATGGGTCGTTGGACACAACGTTCGATCCGGGCGCCGGTGCGAACTTCAGCATCACCGGCGCGGTATCCACGGATGCCGGAATGGTCATGATCTGGGGGCCGTTCACCACCTTCAATGGGATCGCACGCAATGCCCTTGCACGCCTGAACCCGGACGGTAGCCTGGATCAAACGTTCAACGCTTCGGTGGTGGGCTCGGTGATCACTGCTGTGCTTCCATGTGCTGACGGGCGCATGCTCATAGCCGGATCCACCATCTTCGGAGCGGGGGGCACCACGCTCTATGGATTTGGTCGCCTACTCCCGGATGGGAGCATCGACCCCAGTTTCGAGGTGGGTATGGGTATCGACCTCGGTGCTTCATCCATGGCGCTAGCGGCTACCGGGCAAGTTCTCGTGGCGGGGGGCTTCCATTCCTACAATGGATCGGGTCGGAACCGAATCGCCCGCATCCACAATGGCCTCGGTCCATTGGTCACCGTACGACCTCGTGTCCTCCTGGATGGACCCTTGAACACCACCACCACCATCATGGGCGACCAATTGCGTGTGCTACAGTTGCTTCCTTTCGCCGAACCTTACACAGCCATGGGATACACCCACGTTGCCGGTGGAGGTGGGGAGACCGCATCTCCCGCAGCCATCGCACCCGGTGGCAACAACAACGTCGTTGACTGGGTGCTGGTGGAACTGCGGGACCCCTTGGAGCCCGCGACCAT
>CAUJFM010000039.1 GCA_963169595.1 Bacteroidota bacterium
CCACTGAAGCTGTTGTCCAAGGTCCCCGAGGAGGTGAACATCATCAGGCAGGATGTGCCCGCCGCCCCTGATCCGCTCCGGGCCAGTGCCTGGTAGCGACCATCTGGAAGCACAACGATCCGAGCGATGAGATCGGTCCCCGTGCTCAAGGTCTCCACCACGGAACCGCCATTCCCGAATGAGGCATCCAGTGTGCCGTCCGCATGATAGCGTGCGAGGTAGCAGTCCTGCTGCTGGGTGGACGAGGTCGGAGAGATCGCTCCGCAGACCAGCAGCTTGCCATTAGGAAGGACACGCAGATCGTTGAGCTGGATCGAACTACCCGACGTGGGATGCACAATACCACCACTGCCAAAGGAGCCATCCAAGGTGCCATCAGGGAGGTAGCGGATCAGCACCGGGCGGCTCATGAAGTCCGGGTAGAGCACATAGCCGGCCACCACGATCCGACCATCGGGCTGGACCTGAATGGCCCTCGGCTCATCGTTCCGCTGATCGTCCACAACGACCGTGGTGACGAGCCCGTCGCCACCGAACGACGTGTCGAGCGCTCCTGGCTGCGCCTGCAGGATGGCTGGAACGAGAGCGGTCAGGGCGAAGATGGACCGTAATGAAGTACGCATGAGCCGTTGGTTTGCACGCAAAGGAGCGCAGCCACAGCATGCAGCGCAATAGAACTTTCGTTAGGGGGGCATCGCGCCCATCATCACCATACGTTCGTCCTTCCCTAGGTGATCATCCGACCCAGCGATGGTGTGGCGAACGCTTCGCCAAAACGCTTCCGTGGTGCATGTGGACGCCTTGTACAAGAACACCACCGATCGCTTCAGCACTTCATCCTTTGGCGACAACGTGCTCACCAGCAACACCACCAGTATGGAGGGACGCAGGTGGCATACCCTGATGATCTCGCGCGACAGCACGCGTATGATCATGGTAGATGCAGCGCATTAGGGCCCATTATGATAGCGCCCCGCCTGTGGATCTGAACCCTCGAACTATCCCGATGCCCAGGTAGCTACGAGAACGAATAGTGCGATCACAGCCGCACCTGTAGCAGCCACTCCCCAGTTGCTCGTTCGCTCCATCCAATGGTCAAAACCCTTCCTGGTGACGGCCGCAAGAAAAAGTGCTCCCGGGATCCGAAGGAGGTAGAGGATCGCTTCGAAGATCAGTCCTTCCATACGTTCGACCCACCACCAGCAAAGAATCACGAACTCAAGGCATCCGTGGGACTAGAGCCCCAACAACACCTCCCCCGGATCCTTCCCGCCGAACACCAGCTTGGTGGGGTCCTCGATCATCTCCTTCACCTTGTACAGGAAGCTCACGCTCTCCTTGCCATCGATGATGCGGTGATCGTAGCTCAGCGCCACGTACATGATGGGGCGGATGACCACCTGTCCGTTCACGGCAACCGGGCGCTCAACGATGTTGTGCATGCCCAGGATGGCGCTCTGCGGCGGGTTGATGATGGGCGTGCTGAGCATGCTGCCGAACACGCCGCCATTAGTGATCGTAAAGGTGCCGCCGGTCATCTCGTCGATGCTCAGCTTGCCGTCGCGTGCCTTGATCGCGAGCTCTTTGATCTTCGCTTCGATCTCGGCCAGGCTCATGCGCTCGGCGTTGCGCACGATGGGCACCATCAGGCCCTTCGGACTGCTCACCGCGATGCCGATGTCGGCGTAGTCGAAGGTGACGATCTCCTCGCCCTGGATCTGGCCGTTCACCGCGGGAAAGAGGCGTAGCGCCTCGGTGCACGCCTTGGTGAAGAAGCTCATGAAGCCCAGGTTCACGCCCTTCTGCTCCTTGAACTTGTCCTTGTACTTGTCGCGCAGGGCCATCACCGCGCTCATGTCCACCTCATTGAAGGTGGTGAGCATGGCCGTGTTGTTCTTCACGCTCACCAGGCGCTCGGCCACCTTCTTGCGCAGGGTGGTCATCTTGGCGCGGCTCTCGTTGCGCGTGCCGCCCCAGCCGTTCATCAGCTTGTCGCCAGCATCCACACCACCGGCGATGTAGGCCTCCACATCACTCTTGGTGATGCGCCCGTTGGGACCGCTGCCCTTCACCTTGCTGGGGTCCACGCCCTTCTCATCGAGCATGGCTTTCGCCACCGGTGTCGCATGCGCGGCTGTCGCAGGAGCGGGAGCAGCGGCAGGCGCAGGGGCAGCAGCCGGCTTCTTGGCCTCCGGAGCCGGAGCCTGCGCCTTGGGCTTCGCCTCGGCCTTCACGCTCGTATCGATCCGCGCCACCACATCACCAACGTTCACCGTGGCATCGACGGCGGCGAGCACCTCGATGCGGCCTTCGGCCTCGGCGCTCAGTTCCAGCGTGGCCTTGTCACTGTCGATCTCCGCGATCACCTGGTCCTTCTCCACCGTGTCGCCGCTCTTCACGAGCCATTGCGCGATGCGGACCTCACTGATGCTCTCTCCGGGACTGGGGACCTTGATGTCTACGATGGCCATGGGGGCGGTGGTCGGTTGTCAGTTGGGGTTGTTCAAGCCTTGGCGGTGGCGGCCTTTTTCGCTTTCGACGCCAAAGGTGCGAAGGCCTTGGCCACGATCTCCTCCTGCTGCTTGGCGCTACGCTTGCTGCTGCCGGTGGCGGGCGCACCGCTTGCTGGACGGCTGATGCATTCGAGCTTCACGTCGAGCTCGGGCTGCAGGTGCGTGAGGATGTGCGTCCAAGCGCCCATGTTGCGGGGCTCCTCCTGCACCCACAGGAAACGCTCGGCCTTGGTGTAGCGGGCCAGCGCCTCCTTGATCGCGTCGATCGGCAGCGGATGCAGCTGTTCGATGCGCAGCAGAGCAGTGTCGCTGATGCCGTTGGTGTCGCGGTGCTCCAGCAGGTCGTAATGCACCTTGCCCTGCGTGAGGATCACCGTGCGCACCTGTTTGGCATCGGCTTTCGCATCGTCGATGAAGGGCTGGAAGCGGCCCTTGGCCAGCTCGTCCAGGGTGCTCACGCACTTCGGGTGGCGCAACAGGCTCTTCGGCGTGAAGACCACCAGCGGCTTGCGGAAGTCCCACGCCAGCTGGCGACGCAGCACGTGGAAGAAGTTGGCCGGCGTGGTGCAGTTCACCACCAGCATGTTGTCATCAGCGCAGCTCTGCAGGAAACGTTCCATGCGAGCGCTGCTGTGCTCGGCGCCCTGGCCCTCGTAGCCGTGGGGCAGCAGCACCACCAGGCCGTTCTGCGTGTTCCACTTCTCCTCGGCACAGCACAGGTACTGGTCCAGGATGATCTGCGCACCATTCACGAAATCGCCGAACTGGGCTTCCCAGATGGTGAGCGTGTTGGGATTGGTGAGCGCATAGCCGTACTCGAAGCCGAGCACCGCGTATTCGCTCAGCAGCGAGTTATAGATCTGCAGCAGTGCCTGGCCCTCCTGGATGTGCTTCAGGTGGATGAACTCCTCCTCACTGTCCTCCACCTTCACCACGGCGTGGCGGTGGCTGAAAGTGCCGCGCTCCACATCCTGGCCGGTGAAGCGCACGGGCTTGCCCTCCACGAGCAGCGATCCGTAGGCGAGCAGCTCGGCGAGGCCCCAGTCCAGGGTCTCGTCGGCCATCATCTTCCTGCGGTCGTTGAGGATCTTCTCCAGCTTGCTGAAGAACTTTTTGCCGTTGGGATGCAGCACGGTGAGCTTCTCCCCGATCATCTTCAGCGTCTCCTTCTTCACGCCCGTGGCCGGTGCGCTCAGCATGTCCTGGACGCCGGCACGGCGGAATCCCTTCCAGCGCTCGGCCATGAAGTTGGTGATCCGGCCCACGCGCTGCTGCTTGGCCTCGTTGAGGCGCTCGTCCAGCATGGCGGTGAAGTTGCGCTCCATCTCCTCGGCCAGCTGTTCCACCTCGGCCACGCCGCTGTGCTTCAGCTTGTCGATGTAGATCTTGCGCGGATCGGGGTGCGCGGCGATGGCCTTGTACAGCACGGGCTGCGTGAACTTGGGCTCATCACCTTCGTTGTGGCCGTGCTTGCGGTAGCAGAGGATGTCCACCCAGATGTCGGTGCCGTACTTCTGGCGGTAGTCCATCGCCAGCTGCATGGTGAAGGCCACGGCCTCGGCATCGTCGCCGTTCACGTGGAACACGGGGCACTGTGTCACCTTGGCCACATCGGTGCAATACGTGCTGGTGCGGGCATCGATGTAGTTGGTGGTGAAGCCCACCTGGTTGTTCACCACGATGTGGATGGTACCGCCGACCTCATAGGCCTTCAAGCCGGCCATCTGCGTCACCTCGTACACCACACCCTGACCGGCCACGGCGGCATCACCATGGATGATGATCGGTGCCGTGTGGCCCATCTTGAACTTGTCCTCGTGCTCGATGATGGCGCGGCTGATGCCCTGCATCACGGGTCCCACGCTCTCCAGGTGGCTGGGGTTGGGCGCCAGCGTCAGGCGCACCTCCTTGCCGGTGTTGGTCTTCAGCACGGAGCTGTAGCCCATGTGGTACTTCACATCACCCTCCACCAGTTCATCCTCGTAATCCTTGCCCTCGAACTCGCTGAAGATCTGGTCGTAGCTCTTGCGCAGGGTGTTGGCGAGGACGTTGAGGCGGCCGCGGTGGGCCATGCCGATCACGAACTCGGTGATGCCCTGATCGGCCCCACGCTCGATCACGGTGTCCAGTGCGGGGATCAGCGCCTCGGCACCCTCGATGCTGAAGCGCTTGGCGCCGATGAACTTCTTGCCGAGGAACTTCTCGAACACCACGGCCTCGTTGAGCTTGCCGAGGATGTCCTTCTTCTGCTGCAGGCTGAAGTCCGGCGTGTTGCGCGAGCCCTCCATGCGCTGCTGCAGCCACTTCACCTTCTCGGGGTTGCGGATGTAGCGGAACTCGGCGCCGATGCTCTGGCAGTAGGTCTGGTCCAGCAGAGCGATGATGTCGCGCAGCTTGGCGGGCCCCAGACCCACCTCGTTACCGGCGGCGAACACGGTGTCCAGATCGGCCTCGCTGAGCCCATAGGTGGGCAGGTCCAGCGGCGGGCTGTACTTGCGGCGCTCACGCACCGGGTTGGTACGGGTGAAGAGGTGCCCGCGCTGGCGGTAGGCGTTGATGTAGTCCAGCACCAGGAACTCCTTGCGCAGGTGCTCATCTCCACCGGCCTTCAGCTGTACGCCGGGCAGGGTGTCGAAGGAGGTGCGGGCCAGCTCGAAACCTTCGAAGAAGCGGGCCCAACCTGCGTCGACGCTGGCGGGGTCCTGGAGGTACTGCTGGTAGATGCTGTCCAGCGCGGCGCCGTCAGCGTTGCTCAGGTAGGAGTGCTTGTCCATGGTGGGGTCCGTGCGGATCCTGGTGCAAAGGTAGGTTTTGGCCGCCGCGTTCTACGGAAAAGGGGGCTTCCGCGTTCGCTGTCCCGGAGCCAGCGATCCAGGAGGGGCTGAAGGTCAGAACCGGCCGGCGAAACGGAGCCTGGTCAACACTTTTTGAAGGGCGCGGAGCACGCACTCCCCGGCCAGGGCATGGAGCCCCCCCGCGGCCAGGGTGCGGCGCAGGTGGGCCTCGGGGATGTCCACCCGGTACATGGCGCTCTGCAGGGCGGACGCACCCGTGCGGTCCAGCTCCTCCAAGCGGACGAGCACATCGGTCCGGAGCGCCTCGAAAGCCCCCTCCCCGACAGCCGGGGCGGGCAGCTCGTGCTCACCCATGGCCAGGTCCTTGCGCAACTGGGCCACGGTCGAGGTCAGCACCTCGGCCCGGTCCAGGTGCCGCTGCACCCCCTCGGAACCCGGTTTCGACAGGTGGTTGTTCGCGCTCATCGATCCCCGCCCAAAGGTCGCCAAAGGCTGGCACTATTTTCGCCCGGCAGCCCTGGTCGTTCCACGGCCGCAGTTCTCATCCAACCTCATCACAGCCTCGACCATACCGATGCGCCACCTGCTCCTATCCTTTGCCACCTACTTCGCCCTGTTCACCGCCCAGGCCCAGTACGGCACCTTTGATGCCGCCGCCGTGAAGGCCGCCAAAGGAACCACCACCGTGGTGGTGCTCGACGCGGGCGATTCCCCCTACAACCGCACGATCATGGATGCGGTGAAGGCGAACTGGAAGTTCACCGGGAACCTTGAGTTCATGAACGTGGCCGACCTGGCCATGCAGCCCATCACCCCGGACAAGACCTACCTGCTGAAGACCGCCAAGGTGGACCCGGTGAAGTTCGAGGGCACCTTCCTCACCCTGGTGAAGGGCTGGAAGCAGAAGAAAGGTGAATCGCTGCAACAGAAGGACAACGCCTTCACCTCCATCCCCAGCGAACATGAGCTGGCCTTCATCATGATCGACCCGAAGGCCCTGGGCGAAAGCCTGAACACCGCGATGCTCACGATCTACGTGAAGCACCTGCAGGACTACCTGAAGAACGTGGAGACCGGCAAGATCACCGACAAGGCCACGGCGGACCGCCTGTATGCCAGCCGCACCCGCCTGGTGCGCGACACCGAACTGCACATCGCCCAGGAGCACTTGGACAAGAGCATCACCGACCTGGCCAAGGTGAAGGAGAGCTACACCGCACCCGTGAAGCTGGCGCCGCTGAAGACCGTGCTGCAGGCCGTGGAGGCGCAGGACCGCTCCATCACCGTGACGGATGTGCTGCTCACCGGCGATTACAAGACGAAGCACTGCTTCAAGCGCCTCTTCAATGCCGGCACCGGCGAACTGATGTACCTCGGTGACGATGCGGCCCTGGCCGGCAAGAAAGAGGGTATCATCACGCCGGACCTGCTGAACGTGATGCGGGCGCGGTAACCGCACCTACCTGCACTTCACCCTACTCCTGTTGGGCCTCTTCGCGCTTTCCCGGCCCACGATGAAGCTGCTGGGCTTGAGCCGAGCCGGCTAACTTGGTGAAATGGAACCGCGACCGGACGAGGCCGGACAAGCCTACCTGGCCTCCTTGGAACGGGCCTTGGACAACCCGCTGTTGGACCCGGCGTATCGCCGCCGCAAGTTGTTCTTCTGGACCTTCCGTCAATGCGTGTCCATCGCATTGGCCTGGTGGTTCTGGGACCTCTGGTGGGTGCGGCTGCTCTTTGGCGTGGTGGTGGTGCTCGCCGTGTTCCGACTCGTCATGCTCCTGTGGGGTGGGCCGATGCTGCACCGAAGGGCGGAACGTGTACGCGAACGCTTCTTCGAGCTGGAGGCGATGGAGGCCCAACTGGACGATGCCGAGGACGACCAGGACACTTCAAGCGAACAGGACCAGCGATGACCCGGAAGGACCAACTGCTCCGTCGGTTCGCGAAGGCCGAAGTGGAACGACGCGCCTTGCTGGACAAATTGGAACACGTCCCCGCCTCGGTGCTGGAACGCCAGCCGGGGCCCGCGGCTTGGTCCGTGGCGCAGATCATCGCCCATCTGGCGTTGGCCGAGGCCCGCTCGCTGGACTACCTGGAACACAAACTGCGGAGCGGGGACCATGTGCCGGTGGATGCCACCTCGGGATCCCGCCTGCTACTGTTGCGTGCGGCCCTGCGCCTGCCGTTGCGCTTCAAGGCACCGGCCGTGGTGGCCACGCTGCCGCCCTGCTCCTTTTCGGAGGCACGACGGTCGTGGAACGAGGTCCGCTCCCGGATGGCGGCCGCCTATGCCGCATTGCCGCCCGAAGCGGCCACCCATGGCCTGTTCAAGCACCCCACCGCTGGCCGGTTCGACACGGTGCAGGGCATGGCCTTCATGCGCGACCATGTGCGACACCACCGCGCCCAGATCCTCCGGACGATCCGTCAGGTGACCGCATGAACGGAACGCTCCTTGCGGGTGTTCCTTCATCATGAGACCGCTGCCTTCGGCCGTCCACATCGTCACCGGCGTGCTGTTGCTCAACATGCTCGTGGCGGTCATGGACCTGCCGGCATGGGTCTATTCCATCCTCTTCGCCGCTGTCCCGTTCCTGATGATCTGGCTTGCCTGGACCGTCCTCCGCGACCGGAGCGTTCCGATGCGCGATCTGCAGGACGGCGATGAATGGGGCTATCAGGACAGAAGCGACATTGCCCCGGTGAAGGATTGAACTTGCCTTCCCGCTCGCATGGGGATACCTTGTCGCTTCAACGTTCCATGCCGATGTCCGTCCGTATCCTTGTCCTGGTCATCCTATCTCTTGCTTTCGGCCATGCCGTGGCCATCCATCTGCCGGGAGGATCCATCACCTGGCGGTGCATTGGCAGCAACTTCCATGAGGTAGAGCTGCATGTATGGCGCGAGTGCAGCGGAAATGCAATGAGCCCGCAGAACATCCGCTTCAGCAACGATTGTGGCGTGGAGTTCACCATGAGCGGCCTGGAGCCCGTGGAAGTGCTCAACGTGAGCCAGGTGTGCAGCTCGCAGGCCGCGTCCACGAACTGTGCGGGCGGCGGGGTCGCGGGAGTCGAACGCTACACCTACCGCACCACGGTCTTCCTCAGCCCCTGCAACAGCTGGACCGCGAGCTGGGAGATCTGTTGCCGTAGCAATGCGCTGAACATCGAACCCAGCCAGGGATTGTACGTGTATGCCCGGCTGAACAACACCGTGGTGAACTGCGATGCCTCCCCCACCTTCGCGCACCAGGCCGTGCCGCTGGCCTGCGTGGGACAGCCCTTCAACTATGATCCCGGTGCGACCGATGCGGATGGTCATCACCTGCGTTTTCGGCTGGTGGACGCGCTGCTGTACAACCCCGAGGTGGCCTCCGTGGCCTACACCGATGGCTTCAGCGGCGCACAACCCTACACCGGCGTAAGCATCGACAGCCTCACCGGTCGCATCAGCTTCACGCCCAATGTGCAGGGCTATGTGGTGGTATCGATGCTGGTGGATGAGTACAACGCCCAAGGCATCCGCTTCGGTGAGGTGATCCGGGACTTCCCCATCATCGTGCAGCCCTGCAGCAACAACGTCCCTGCGGTCGAAGCGGGCGCGTTCCAGAACGTGGAAGGCGCAACGGTAAATGGGCCGTACAGCCTCACGCTGTGCGCAGGCTCCACGCTTTGCACCACCCTGAGCTTCACCGACCCGGACCCCGGTTCCGTGCTCAGCCAGATCAACACGATCGCCGCCGCCTTGCCGGGGGTGGAACTGGACACGCTCGCCGGTGATCCGCTTTCCCTGTCGCTCTGCTGGAGCGCCCCGCTCGAAGGCGACACCCTGCGGCGCTTCACCGTGCTCGTGCTGGATGATGCCTGCCCGTTCCGCGGGCTGCAGACCTACAGCTATGTGATCAAGGTGGTCCACCCCCCGGATGCCGGCGAGGATGGCCAGGCACGCTACTGCGACCTGAGCGCACCCTTCCTGCTGGTGGACAGCCTGGGCGGCTCTCCCGCCCCCCTCGGCATCTGGACCGGACCGACCGGTGTGACCAGTGGCATTTTCTTCCCTGGCATGGATCCGCCGGGTATCTATGCCTACTCGGTGGGATCCGCACCGGGCTGCAGCGATACCGCGAGCGTGCTGGTGGAACCTCTGCCGGACACCGACCCGCAATGCATCCTGCTCGGAGCGGGCTCCTTGGAAATGCCATCGATCTCCTTGCATCCCAACCCGACGCGTGGTCCCATCACCATCGTCGCTCAGGGCATCGACCATGTGGACCTGTTCGACCTGCACGGCCGCCGCGTGCGATCCGTTCCGGGCACGGGGCAGCACACACTCGCCCTCGACCTTTCGCCAGAGGCGATGCACGGCACACTGGTGATGGCGATCCACCTGCGTAACGGTGCAGTGGTGCGGCAGCGGGCGACCCTTCTGCCCTGAACACCCGGGGCTGTGATGTGTTGATCTTTTGTCAACGTTCCATCCAACAGGGTGTGAACGCTCTTGCTTCGCACCATGTCCACGGTCCTCATCACTGGCGGTACAGGCCTCATCGGCACCGCCCTCACACGTGCCCTGCTGCAGGCGGGACATCGCGTCCATCTCCTGAGCCGGTCCTCCGCGCCGGAACGCGACGGTGTGCGGACCTTCCGCTGGTCGCCTGCTTCGGGTGAAGTGGACCAGCAGGCGTGGAACGGGGTGGAACACATGGTCCACTTGGCTGGCGCCGGCATTGCGGACAAGCGATGGACCCAAGCACGCGTAGATGAGCTCATCGCCAGCCGGGCCGATACCGCGCGGCTGCTTCGGCGCTCAGCGGAACAAGCCGGTGCGCGGATCTCCAGCCTGGTGAGCGCGGCCGGGATCAACTACTACGGGGCCTTCACCAGCGACCACATCCTCACCGAACAGGACCCGCCGGGCAACGATACCATCGGACGCATCAGCAAGGCGTGGGAGGATGCTGTGGATGAATGGGGAACGTATTGCCGTGTGGTGAAGCTGCGCACACCCGTGGTGCTGTCGCGTAGCGGTGGCGCCTTGGCGAAGCTGGTGGCACCCGTCCGGTTCGGACTGGGCTCGCCGCTTGGTTCCGGACGCCAGTGGATGCCTTGGGTGCATCTGGACGACCTGGTGGCCATCTACGTGCAAGCGCTGTTCGATCCGCGCTTCCTAGGGGCCTACCATGTGAACAGCGGGCACGATGTGACGAACGCCGAGCTCATGCGCACGCTGTCACGCGTTCTCGGCAAGCCGTTCTTCGCGCCGGCCGTTCCCGCCTTCGCCTTGCGCCTGGCCTTGGGAGAACTGTCCGCGATCCTGCTGGAAGGCACACGCGCTTCCAATGCGCGGCTGCTCGGCACGGGGTTCCGCTTCGCGCATCCGCGCTTGGAGGACGCCTTGCGTGATCTCCTGACCGGAAAGTACTAGTGTGTGCGTGCCATGAGCAGGGCCGAAAGCTCCTGCATGGGTCGCTTGCGTTCCACGGGCACCTGAATGGCCTCGAGCGCCGCGAGCGCGGTGGCATCGTGCATGGCCACCTCGGCCTCGGCCTCGGCGCGCACGCCCAGCTCATTGAGCACGCGGATCATGCGCGGCACATCACGGTCCGCTGGTGACTTGGCCAGCTCCTCCAGCAGTTCGGCACGCCCTTGTTCGCGGGAACGCTCTAGACCCCGGATGAGGAGCCAGGTCTTCTTCCCCGCGCGCAGGTCGCCGCCCACCTGCTTGCCCACCTTGTCCGGGTCGCCGAACGCATCGAGCAGGTCATCGCGCAGCTGGAAGGCCAAGCCCAAATGTTCACCGACCTGTCCGATGCGTTGCACATCGTCCTCAGTGGCCTGGGCCCGTACCGCCCCCACCTGCATGGCACAGGCGAGCAGCACGGCGGTCTTCAGGCGGATCATCTCGCGATAGGCCTCCAGCCCTATGTCATCGCGCTGTTCGAAGGCCATGTCCTGCTGCTGGCCCTCGCACACGCCCAGGGCATGCTCGTTGAACAAGGCCATCACCCGCGCATCCGCCGCCATCTGCATGTAGGTACGCACCAGCATGGCATCCCCGCTCAGGATGGCGGTGTTCACGTTCCATTTCGCATGCACGGTGGGCCGGCCGCGGCGCAGCGGCGCCTCGTCCATGATGTCGTCGTGCATCAGGGTGAAGTTGTGGAAGAGCTCAATGCCGAGCGCCTCCTCCATGGCCCCATCGGATGCTCCGCCGAATAGTTCGTGGGCCATGAGCACGGCCACGGGACGCACCCGCTTGGCCGGCAGTTGCATCAGGTACACCATGGGCGCATGCAGCTCGTTGGGCGGCATTTCCGCACACCAGCGCGCGATGCGCGCCTCCACGGCTGCGCGGTGCTCCTCAAAGGAACGCATGGACATCAGGGCTCAACGAGCTTCAACAGGTACTCGCCGTATCCGCTCTTCAGGAGGGGACGCGCAAGGGCCTTCAATTGTTCGGCATCGATGAAGCCTTTCTTCCAGGCCACTTCCTCGATGCAGCCGATGCGCAGCCCTTGCCGCTCCTCGATCACCTGCACGAACTGGCCGGCCTGCATCAATGAGCGGAAGGTGCCCGTGTCCAGCCAGGCAGTGCCGCGGTCCATGATCTCCACCTTCAGGCGGCCCTGGCGCAGGTACTCCTTGTTCACATCGGTGATCTCGTACTCACCGCGCGCGCTCGGTTTGAGCGAGGCGGCGATGTCGAGCACGTCATTATCGTAGAAGTAGAGGCCCGGCACGGCGTAGTTGCTCTTGGGTTTCGCAGGCTTCTCCTCGATGCTGAGGACCCGGTTGTCCGCATCGAACTCCACCACCCCGTAACGCTCGGGATCGCTCACGTGGTAGGCGAAGACCAATCCGCCCTGGGGCTCGGTGTGTGCGCTCAGCATCCGCCCGAAACCCCGGCCGTAGAAGATGTTGTCGCCCAGGATCAGCGCCACGGGGTCGCGGCCCACGTGCTCGCGACCGATGACGAAGGCCTGTGCGAGACCATTGGGCTCGGGCTGTTCGGCATAGGTGAACGAGCACCCCAGCTGGGCACCGTCGCCGAGCAGCTTGCGGAAGCTGGGCAGGTCGTGCGGGGTGCTGATGATGAGGATCTCCCGGATGCCCGCCGCCATCAGCGTGCTCAGCGGGTAGTAGATCATCGGCTTGTCATACACCGGCATCAATTGCTTGCTCACGGCAAGGGTCAGCGGGTGCAGGCGTGTGCCGGATCCCCCGGCCAGGATGATGCCTTTCATTCGTCGTCCTTCTTGCTTTGGTCGGCAATGGCCTCGGCGTTGTCGCGGCCGGGTTCCACCTTGAGCTCGAGCAGATCGATGTCCTCCTCCTCATCCAGGATCTCCAGCAACGGCTCCTCGAAGGTCTTCGTCATCAACGACTTGTTGAAGGAGATGAGCAGCGAGGGCAGCACCAGCAGGTTGGTGAGCATGGCGATGAGCAGGGTGAGGCTGGTGAGCACACCGAGGGCGCGGATGCCGCCGAAGTGCGAGAAGGCGAACATGGAGAAGCCGGCCAGCAGCACCACGCTGGTGTAGATGATGCCCACGCTCACTTCGCGGGTGGCCAGGTCAACACTGCGCTTCAGGTCGTGGCCGGTGAGGCGCAGTTCGAGGCGGTAGCGGGCCAGGAAGTGGATGGCATTGTCCACCGCGATGCCCAGGGCGATGCCGAAGATGAGGATGGTGCTGGGCTTGATCGGGATGTGCAGGTAGCCCATGAGACCGGCGGTCACCACCAGGGGGATGAGGTTGGGGATGAGCGAGACCACCAGGATCCGCAGGGAGTTGAAGAGCAGCGCCATCATACCCACAATGAGCACCACAGCCCAGAAGAGGCTGATGATCAGGTTGTTCACCAGATAGCCGCTGCCCTTCAGGAAGACCACGCTGGTACCGGTGAGCGTCACATCGTAGCGGTCGGGCTTGAACAGGCTGTCCACCTGGGTGCGCAGCTTGGCCAGCACGGTGTCCATCCGCATGGTGCCCACATCGGCCATCTGCACGGTGATGCGCGTGATGCTGCGCGAGCTGTCCATGAACGCCTTCGCCATGCCCTGCCGTGAACCGACGTTCTCCAGGTAGGGGGCGATGAAGGTCTTGTCGGTGGAGGTGAGCAGTCCGTAGCGCTCGGGGTCGCCGCCGTAGAAGGCCTGTCGGGTGAACTTCACCGCATCGGCGATGCTGAGCGGCCGGCTGAACTCGGGGTGGGTGGCCAGGGTATCGGCCAACCGGTCGATGCGCTTCAGCGTGGCATCCTGGAACACCCCGTTCTTCTTGCCCGTGTTCACCACGATCTCCAGCGGCATCACGCCTTTGAAGTTCGACTCAAAGAAGCGCAGGTCGGTGAGCACCGGGTTGTCCTCGGGCAGGTCGTCCACGATGCGGCTCTCATCCCGCAGGCGCAGCAGCCCGAAGAGGGCGAAGACGAACATGAAGGCGGTGATCCCGTAGATCAGCGGACGGCGGTCGCGCACGGTGCGTACGATCCACTCCACCACCGCATCCAGCCAGCGGCGCTCGAGGTGCTTCAGGTGGCGCGGCTTCGGCGGCGGCATGTAGCTGAAGAGCACGGGGATCAGCAGCATGCTCAGCGCCCAGAGCACCATGATGCCGATGGTGGCGATCCAGCCGAACTCGATCAGCGCATCGCTGTAGGTGAAGCAGAAGGTGGTGAAGCCCACCGCCGTGGTGGCGTTGGTGAGGAAGGCCGCCGCACCGATGCGGCTGATGACCCGCTGCAGGGCCTTCATCTTGTTGCCATGCCGCACGTACTCGTAGTGGTAGGCATTGATCAGGAAGACGCAATTGGGCACACCGGTGACGATCACCAACGGGGCGATCACGCTCATGAGCAGGGTGACCTTGTACCCCAGCAGGCCCATGGCCCCGAAGCTCCACACCACGCTCACGCCCACCACGCCCAGGCAGATCCACATCACCCGCCAGCTGCGGAAGAACAGCAGCAGGAGGGCTCCGCACAGGAACATGCTCAGGCCCATGAACAGGGGCATCTCAGCCTTCACCATGCCCGTGCTCTTCACGCGGATGAAGGGCAGCCCGCTCAGGTAGACCGGCAGACCCTGCTCGCTCTCGAAGCGCCGTGCCCGGGCCTCGATACGCTCCACCACATCGCCCCGCCGTGCACTGTTGAACCGCTCAGCGTCCACGAACACCATCATCAGACTGGCCTTCGTGCTGTCGTTGTAGAGCAGGTCCTTGTAGAACGGGAGGGAGCGCACCCGCAACAGCAACGAATCCATCGCCGCCTGATCGGCCGGTGGCCCCTGCCACACGGCACCCAGCTGGAAGCGCTTCAAGCTGTCATCGCGCACCAGCTCGAAGAGATGCGCCTCGCTGAACACGGAATCCACGCCGTCCTCCTGCTTCAGGTCGTCGCCGAGCTTCCTCCAAGCGCTGAAGGCCTGCGGAGTGTATAGACTATCTCCCTGGGTGCCGATCACCAGCACGTTCCCATCCTCGCTGAACTGCTCCAGGAAACGCTCGTAGTCCACAAAGGCGCTATCCGTTTCCGGCAACAGCCCCCCATGCTTGTATTGCATGGCGACGTTCTTGGTCTGGTAGCCCAGCCAGCCGGTGAGCAGGGCCACCATCACAAGGACAGCGATGCGGTTGCGGAGGATCCTACTTGCGAGCCAGGCCCACATGGTACGGGACTAAAAGGCCCCGACCTCAGCCGGAGCCCCGGACAAAGGAACGAGATCCGGCCGGAAGGCCTCCTGAGCGCCTGTTGGGCACCCCGAA
>CAUJFM010000040.1 GCA_963169595.1 Bacteroidota bacterium
CGCGGCAAGCTGGGCGGCCAGAACAAGGTGCCACGCCTGGCCAACGAGCGCACCTATCTGGAGGCGCTGCTGCAACCAACGGCCACATGAGGACCCTTCCCCTGCTTGTTGCCCTCCTGTGGGCCTTCGTCCTGCGTGCCCAGCAGCCTGCCGGGTACACCATCCCCGTGGCATCGGACCTCTTCACCACGGACGACCTGGGCAATGTGTACGTGCTGCGCCACGATGAACTGGAGCTGTACAACGCACAAGGCCGCAGCTGGCTCCGCAACAGTGTGAAGACCTTCGGGCGGATCCGCACCATCGATGCGTTCTACTCGCTGAAGCCGATGGTCTTCTCCCCGGAACAAGGTGTGCTGGCGGTGCTGGACAACACGCTGAGCCTGCAGGGCAGCATCATCGAGCTGCCCCGACAGGGATTTCCGCAGGTGACCCTGGCCTGCATGAGCGTGCAGAACGGCTTCTGGCTCTTCGACCAGCGCGACCTTTCGCTGTTGCGGATGGACGCCCAGCTGCGCACCCTGGCCAACACCGGCCGCCTGGACCAACTGCTCGGCTTCACCCCGAAGCCAATCGGGATGCAGGAGCACGAGAGCCGACTGTATGTGAACGACCCTGCGGAGGGGATCCTCGTGTTCGATCTGTTCGGCACCTACATGAAGACCATCCCCATCCGGAACGCCTCGAGCTTCGAGGTGCGGGACAAGGCGCTCTTCTTCTTCGCCGATGGGAAGCTCCAGGCGTACGACATGCGCTCCTTCGAGGTGATGGACGTGCCCATTCCCGACCCACCGGCCGACCCTGTGCTGGATGCGCGCGTGGAACGTGGCCATGTGTACCTGCGGTTGAAGGACCGCATCCTGATCCAGGAGCTGCCGCGCCCCTGAGCGGGCACGACTTTTCCACATCGGCCCTCGCTTAGCGGGGTGCGGGTATCTTCGCGGTCCGCCATTCGTATCCATCATGCACATCGCGATCGCAGGCAACATCGGCTCCGGCAAGACCACCCTCACCCAGCTGCTGGCCAAACACTACAAGTGGGACCAGCTGCAGGAGGCCGTGGACAACAACCCCTACCTGTTCGACTTCTACAAGGACATGCAGCGGTGGAGCTTCAACCTGCAGATCTTCTTCCTCAACTCGCGCTTCGAGCAGTTGCTGGACATCCGCAAGAGCGGACGCAACGTGATCCAGGACCGCACCATCTATGAGGATGCTTACATCTTCGCGCCCAACCTGCATGCGATGGGGCTGATGACCACGCGGGACTTCGAGAACTACTTCCGCCTGTTCCAGAACATGGACAGCGCCATCACGCCGCCCGACCTGCTCATCTACCTGCAGGCGCCGGTGGACAAGCTGGTGAAGCAGATCAGCGAACGCGGACGGGAGTATGAGAACTCCATCAGCATCGAATACCTGAAGCGTCTCAACGAACGCTACGAGGCCTGGATCCAGACCTATGACAAGGGCAAGCTGCTGGTGATCGATGTGGAGGACAACCGCTTCCACACCGACCCCGAGGACCTCGGCCTGATCATCTCGAAGATCGATGCGGAGATCCACGGCCTCTTCCCCATGGAGACGCCGAAGAAGCCCGCCGTCAAGGAGGCCCCGAAAGCCCCGGCGAAGGCGGCCAAGGCTCCGGCGAAGGCTGCTGCGAAGAAGCGCTGATCGGACCGACCTGAACGAGAAAGGCCCGCGATGATCGCGGGCCTTTCTCGTTGGCGGCTGTGCGTGCCGGTCAGAACCGGTTGGCCACGTTCAGCGTGCTGGCTTCGGCCACCGGCTCACCGGCCGGGGCAACCACCGCACCGTGCTCATGGCCCTCGTGGTGCTCATGACCAGGCATGGCGGGATGCGCACCACCCTCGTTGA
This sequence comes from Bacteroidota bacterium, assembly GCA_963169595.1. GTDB lineage: Bacteria > Bacteroidota > Bacteroidia > Flavobacteriales_F > PHOS-HE28 > PHOS-HE28. The sequence continues at coordinate 1,879 of CAUJFM010000040.1, forward strand.
TGTGCGGCGCGATGATGAGCGCCACGATGGAGGTCAGCTTGATGAGGATGTTCATCGAGGGGCCCGAGGTGTCCTTGAAGGGATCGCCCACGGTGTCACCGGTCACAGCGGCCTTGTGGGGATCGCTGCCCTTCTTGTGGGTCTGCCCGTCGATCAGCACGCCCTTCTCGAAGCTCTTCTTCGCGTTGTCCCACGCGCCACCGGCGTTGTTCTGGAAGATGCCCATGAGCACGCCGCTCACGGTGATGCCGGCGAGCAGGCCGCCGAGCGCCTCGGGACCGAAGGCGAAGCCCACGATGATGGGGCTGAGCAGCGCGAGCGCGCCGGGCAGGATCATCTCGCGGATGGAGGCCTGCGTGCTGATGGCCACGCACTTCTCATACTCCGGCTGGGCCTTGTACTCCATGATGCCGGGGATCTCCTTGAACTGGCGACGCACCTCCTTCACCATGTCCATGGCGGCCTTGCCCACGGCGCTGATGGCCATGCTGCTGAAGAGGAAGGGGATCATGGCACCTACGAACAACATGGCGAGCACGTTGGCCTTGTAGATGTCAATGGCGGTGATGCCGGCCAGACCCACATAGGCAGCGAAGAGCGCCAGTGCCGTGAGGGCGGCGGAGGCGATGGCGAAGCCTTTGCCAGTAGCTGCGGTGGTATTCCCCGTGGCGTCGAGGATGTCGGTACGCTCACGCACTTCCTTGGGCAGGCCGCTCATCTCGGCGATACCACCGGCATTGTCGGCGATGGGACCGAAGGCGTCGATGGCGAGCTGCATGGCGGTGGTGGCCATCATGCCGGCTGCCGCGATGGCCACACCGTAGAGACCGGCCAGGTGGAAGGCGCCGAAGATGCCGCCTGCCAGTACGAGGATCGGCAGGAAGGTGCTCTCCATGCCCACGGCCAGACCACCGATCACGTTGGTGGCGTGGCCCGTGCCGCTCTTCTGCACGATGCTGTCCACCGGCTTGCGGCCCATGGCGGTGTAGTACTCGGTGATGTAGCTCATGAGGAAGCCCACCACCAGGCCGAGCACGATGGCGTAGAAGATGTTGATGCTCTCCACCACCAGGCGCACATCGCCGCGGATGAACTCCACGGTGCTGGGGAACATCCAGCCGATCACGAAGTAGCTGGCGATGGCCGTAAGGATG
>CAUJFM010000041.1 GCA_963169595.1 Bacteroidota bacterium
CGCTCGGGCAGATGGGGGGAGCCTTCGTTCATGGGCGGTCCTGAGGGTCCAGGCCTCCACAAATTTAGGCCTTTCGCCCTGCCGCCGACCTTGCCGGTCCGCGCTTATCAACAGGAGCCGGTGCATCGCACAGGTGAACACCCGATCGTGAATGCCTGTCCCTCAACCAAGTAGAGGGGCTGAAGGCGGAGGGTACTTTTGTGGCCGCTCCGGTGCCTTGTCCACAACCTCAGGGCACCAGTTCCCGACCATGACGCTCATCCGTTCCATTTCCGGCATTCGTGGCACCATCGGTGGTGCTCCCGGCGAAGGTCTCACCCCCATGGACGTGGTCCGCTACACGGCGGCGTTCGGCACCTTGATCGGCCGGCGTACGCAGCGCGAACGTCCTCGGATGGTGCTGGGGCGCGATGCGCGGATCAGCGGTCCCATGGTGCGCGACCTGGTCTGCGGCACCCTCGTTGGACTGGGCTTCGAGGTGATCGACCTGGACCTGGCCACCACCCCGACCGTGGAATTGGCCGTGGTGGGCGAAGGCGCCGATGGGGGCATCATCCTCACCGCGAGCCACAATCCGATCCAATGGAACGCGCTCAAGCTCCTGAACGCCAAGGGTGAGTTCATCAGTGCGGCCGATGGGGCGGAGGTGCTCCGCATCGCAGAGGCCGGGGACCTCGCGTTCGCCCCTGTGGAGCAGTTGGGCTCCGTGCGTCAGGCCGAGGGTTGGACCCGTCGGCACATCGACGCGATCCTGGCGCTGGACCTCGTGGACACCAAGGCCATTGCTGCGGCCAACCTGCGCGTGGCCGTGGATGCCGTGAACTCCGTCGGCGGCCGTGCGGTACCGGCGTTGCTCACCGCATTGGGCGTGATGGAGGTGGTGGAGGTGAACTGCATCCCCGATGGCCGCTTCGCCCACAACCCCGAACCGCTCCCCGAGCATCTGGGCGATCTCTGCAAGGCCGTCACCCGTCACAAGGCCCATCTGGGCATCTCCGTGGACCCCGATGTGGACCGCCTGGCCATCGTGTGCGAGGATGGCAGCATGTTCGGCGAGGAGTACACCCTGGTGGCGGTGGCCGACCATGTGCTCGCCAGCCGGCCGGGCGATACGGTGAGCAACCTCAGCAGCACACGCGCCCTGGACGATGTGGCCGCCCGCCATGGCCGCAAGCGCCATGCCAGTGCCGTAGGCGAGGTGAACGTGGTGGAGGTGATGAAGGAAGTAAAGGCAGCGATCGGCGGGGAAGGCAATGGCGGCATCATCCTCAGCGAACTGCATTACGGCCGGGATGCCTTGGTGGGCATCGCCCTCTTCCTGACCCATCTGGTCCGCAGCGGCAGGACCTGTTCGGAACTGCGGCGCACCTACCCGGACTACCACATGAGCAAGAACAAGATCGAGCTGCAGCCCGGCATGGACGTGGCCGGCATCGTCAATGCCATGCAGGACCGATACCGCGCACAGCCGCACAGCACTGTGGACGGACTGCGGATCGAGTTCGACAACACCTGGGTGCACCTGCGCCGCAGCAACACGGAGCCCATCATCCGCGTCTATGCGGAGGCCCCCACACGTGAAGCGGCCGATGGCTTGGCCGGAAGGATCCTCAGGGAGCTGGCCGAAGTGGCGGGGCTGGGAGCCGAAGCCCGGTAAATTCGCCGCCCTTACCACGCGAACAGGACCTGAACACCACCATGGAGCGGATCTATCTCGACAACGCCGCCACCACCCCGCTCGACCCCGAGGTGCTGGACGCCATGCTGCCCTACTTCCGCGAGCACTTTGGCAATCCCAGCGCCATCCACGCTTTCGGGCGTCGCACCCGGGCCGCCGTGGAACAGGCCCGCAGGCAGGTGGCCCAGCTGTTGAACTGCACCCCGGGTGAGATCATCTTCACCAGCGGTGGCACGGAGGCCGACAACATGGCCCTGGCCTGCAGCGTGCGTGACCTGGGCGTGCGTCACATCATCACCTCGCCCATCGAGCACCACGCGGTGGAGTACACTGCGGCCGCGCTGGGCCAGCAGCAGAGCGTGGAGGTCCACTGGTTGCGCCTGCACGAGGACGGTCGTCCGGATGAGCAACACCTGGAGGAACTGCTGAAGGCCACGCAGGGACAAGGCGTGCTGGTATCCCTGATGCATGCCAACAACGAGATCGGCACCCGCATCGACCTGGAGCGGATCGGCGGGCTCGCCCATCGCTATGGTGCACTGTTCCACAGCGACACGGTGCAGACCATGGGGCACTACCGCTTCGACCTGGCCACGCTGCCCGTGGACATGATCACCTGCGCGGCGCACAAGTTCCATGGGCCCAAGGGTTCCGGTTTCCTCTACCTGCGGAACGGGGTCGGCCTGAAGCCGATGATCATCGGCGGGGCGCAGGAGCGGAACATGCGGGCCGGTACCGAGAACATCGCCGGCATCGTGGGACTGGCCAAGGCCATGGAGATCGCCTATCGCGACCTGGCCCACCACCAGCACCATGTGCAGGGGTTGAAGGACCGCATGATGAAGCGCCTCCTGGCCGAGATCCCCGGAGTTGGCTTCAACGGCGATCCGGGACCGGACAGCCTGTACACCGTGCTCAATGTGCGGTTCCCGGACGATGGCCGGTCGGAGATGCTGCTCTACAACCTGGACATCGAAGGGGTGGCCTGCAGCGGCGGAAGCGCCTGCAGCAGCGGCAGCAACAAGGGCTCGCACGTGCTGGCCGCGCTCTATCCCGAGCGCCCCGGGGCCAACATCCGTTTCTCGTTCAGCCGGTTCACCACGGCGGATGAAGTGGACCGCACGGTGGCCATCCTCAAGCGCATCCTCCAGCCCGTGCCGGTGAACGCCTGAGGCGGCTGGTCTTGGGAATTGGCCGGTTCCACGGCGCGTTCCTTATTTTCGGCACATGCCAGCCAATGCCGAGAAGGTCTGCCTGGAATGCGGCGAACGCATCGTAGGGCGCACGGACAAGCGCTTCTGCTCCGATGCCTGCCGCAATCTGTACCACTACCACGCGAACAATGCGCCCATCAACTATGTGCGCAATGTGGTGAACGCCCTCAAGCGCAACCGGCGTATCCTCTCCGAACTGAACACCGGGCCGGACGGAAAGACCAAGGTGCACCGGGACAAGCTGGTGGAGCGGGGGTACAGCTTCATGTACCACACCAACACGCACCGCACGAAGGCCGGCAACAACTACGTGTTCTGCTTCGAGCACGGCTTTCTCGAACTGGGTGAGAACTGGTTCATGCTCGTGCGCCGCGATGAGTACCTGGACCGCGCCGGTGATGCCAAGGCGGACCGTACGGGTACGGCCTAACCCCGCGCACGCACCGGCGGAACCACCGCATTGGTCACCTCCAGCACCAGGCTGTCGGTGCAGGCATAGACACGGTCCATGCGGCCGGGCTGCACCACGAAGGTGCCTGTGGAGGTGCCGAACGCCGGCAACAGCACCCGACGATCATTGATCAGGAAGCAGGGCAGCCGCATGGATTGCCTTCCGCGTCCCGCCAACACGACCCCGGGATGCACGTGGCCACTGATCGTGCAGCCCGCCTGATCGCCGGCATCGGCATGAGCGAACTGGAAGCCGCCCAGTGTCCAGCGCTCCGGATGGACCGTGATGCCCGCCTCCGCATAGCGGCGTTCGGCGAGCACGTCATGGTTGCCGGGCACCAGTTCGACGGAGCAAGGGAGGGACCGCGCCCACTGGACGGTCCGTTCCCAAGCGCTGTTGTGGGCGCTGTGGAAGAGATCGCCAAGGATGAGCAACCGTTCCGGCGTGAACGTGCCGATCAACGCGGTCAGGCGGTCCAGCGTGCTGCGGTCGTGGGCCTCCGGCAGGGGAGCGCCACCCTTGCGCAGGTGTGCGGCCTTGCCCAGGTGCAGGTCGCTCACCACCAGGCACCGCTGTGCGGGCCAGTACAGGGCCCGGTGCGGATGAAGCACGAAGGCTTGTTGGTGGATCACGATGTGCTGCATGCTCGAACTGGACCTGGCGGCCTGCCTGCCACGACCCTACAAAGGTCAGGAACCGTTCTGTCCATGCAAGGTATCTTGAGCCCTCCTCCATTTCATGACCAAGGCCCCCACGATCCGGTGTTCCGTCGCGTTCATCTGGGCCAGGACCGTACAAGCTCACACCCTCGGAGGCCAACACGACATCGCATACAGTTGATCCTCACGACGTATGAAATGGCACCTGCTGGAGATCGGTGAATTGCAACAGGCGTTGGGCGTGGGCGAACAGGGCCTGAGCGAGGCCCGGGCCGCAGAGCGCCTGCATGAGCACGGCCCGAACGAACTGGAGGGCAAGCGTGAGCGCACCTTGCTCAGCCTGGTTCTGGCCCAGTTCAAGGACCTGATGATCCTGGTGCTGCTCGCGGCCGCTGTGATCGCGGGCGCGGTGGGCGACCTCACGGACACCTACATCATCCTGGCCATCGTCGCTGTGAACGCCTTGATCGGCGTGGTGCAGGAGTACCGCGCGGAGAAGGCGCTGGAGGCCCTGCGGCGCATGGCGGCACCGCAGGCCACGGTACGGCGCGACGGCGTGATGCGCACCGTCCCCGCACGCGAGCTGGTGCCCGGCGATGTGGTGCTGCTCGAAGCCGGGCAGGTGGTGCCCGCCGACCTGCGCTTCACCGCCTGCCACGGCCTGCGGATACAGGAGGCCGCGCTCACCGGCGAATCGCTCGACACCGCCAAGCATCCCGGTGAGCTGGAAGGAGAGGACCTCCCGCTCGGCGACCGCAGCAACATGGGCTACAAGGGCACCGTGGTGGCCAAAGGGCGTGGCGAAGGCATCGTGGTGGCCACCGGCATGCGCACCGAGATGGGCCGAATCGCCAAGCTGCTGGACCAGGGCACCACCGCTACGCCCTTGCAGAAGCGCATGGCCGCCTTTGGCAAGGTGGTGGCCGTGGCCGTGCTCGCCATCTGCGCGGTGCTCTTCGCGGTGGGCTGGCTGCGCGGCGGCGATCCCATGACGCTGCTGCTCACGTCGATCTCACTGGCCGTGGCCGCCATCCCCGAGGCCCTGCCCGCGCTGATGTCCGTGTCGCTGGCCCTCTCCGCAGCCCGCATGGTGAAGCAGCAGGCCCTCGTGCGCCGGCTCTCCGCGGTGGAGACGCTCGGCTCCGTCACCGTCATCTGCACCGACAAGACCGGCACGCTCACCCGCAACCGCATGCGCGTGGAGGAGCTCGTGGTGCTGGACGAGGCCCTGCGTGAACGGCTGCTCCAGGCCATGACGCTCAGCAACGACGTGATGCCCGGGCCCGATGGTCCGGTGGGTGAGGGAACCGAGCTCGCGCTCTTCGAGCATGCCGAGGCCAACGGCACGCGGAAGGCGGAGGCCGAGGAGGAACTGCCCCGCGTGGCCGAGGTGCCCTTCGACGCCGTGCGCAAGTGCATGAGCACCATCCACCGCCTGCCCGATGGGCGCCACCTGCTCTTCATCAAGGGCGCGCTGGAGGCCCTATGGGAACGCGTGCCGTCACCCGATCCCCGCTGGCGTACCGAGGCCGACCGCCTCGCCGCCGAGGGGCTCCGCGTGATGGCCCTGGGCTGGCGCGAACTGCCGCCGGGGCCCTTGCCCGAGGACCCTCACGGACTGGAACGCGAGATCACCCTGCTCGGCCTCGCCGGCATCCAAGATCCCCCGCGTGACGAAGTGCCGCAGGCCATAACCGACTGCCACGGCGCGGGCATCCGCACGGTGATGATCACCGGCGACCACCCGGTCACGGCGCGGACCATCGCCAGGCGCATCGGCCTGCTGAGCCCGGCGGAGGCCGAGGACCCGCGCAGCGTGATCACCGGCGCCGAGCTCGCGAAGCTGGATGCCAAGGCCCTGCGCGAGCGGGTCGATCACCTGCGTGTCATCGCCCGCGTTTCGCCAGAGCAGAAGCTTGACATCGTGGCCGCCCTGCAGGAGCACGGGCACTTCGTGGCCATGACCGGCGATGGCGTGAACGACGCGCCGGCCCTGAAGCGCGCGGATATCGGCGTGGCCATGGGCATCACCGGTACGGACGTGTCGCGCGAGGCGGCCGACATGGTGCTGCTCGACGACAACTTCGCCACGCTGGCCCATGCCGTGCGCGAAGGGCGCCGGGTGTTCGACAACATCCGGAAGTTCATCAAGTACATCCTCACGGCCAATGCCGGTGAGATCTGGGCGATAGCGCTCGCGCCCATGATCGGCCTGCCCATCCCGCTGCTGCCGGTGCACATCCTGTGGATCAACCTCGTCACGGACGGACTGCCCGGGCTCTTCCTCTCCTTGGAGCCGGCCGAACGTGACCTGATGCAACGGAAGCCACGCCATCCCAAGGAGAGCATCTTCGCCCACGGTCTGGGCACGCATATCCTGTGGGTGGGCCTGCTCATGGGTGGTGTCACACTCGCCGCGCAGGCGTGGGCCATCCGCAGCGGACATGCGCATTGGCAGACCATCGCGTTCAATGTACTTTGCCTGAGCCAGATGGGCCATGTGTGGGCCATCCGCTCGGAACGCTCGTTCTTCCGCACCAACTTCTTCTCCAACCCCGCGCTGCTGGGGGCCGTGGCGCTCACCTTCGGCCTTCAGGCTCTCGTCACCTTCGTGCCGGTGTTCCAAGGCATCTTCCACACCCAGGCGCTCACGGGGCAGGAGTTCCTCGTGGTCACCGCGCTCTCGTCGGTGGTCTTCATCGGGGTGGAGGTGGAAAAGCTGTTCTCCAGGCGGCACTAACGCGTGACCACCACGCGCCGGGCGGTCACCGGGGCGCCATCACGATGCACGCGCAACACGTAGGCGCCCGTGGTCAGGTCGAAGTTCAGCTCAAGGCGGTCGGACGACGCCCGGTCACTGGCCACCACTCGGCCCAAGGCATCGAGCAGGAGCAGGTCCTCGCCGCCTTGGAGGCCGGCGATGTGCAGCACACCCGCATCCACCGGCACGGGCCACACGCCGATGCCGGCATCAGGCGTTTCCTGCTCCGCCGTGGTGATCTCGAAGATGTCCTCATAGGCCTGGGCGTACTCATCGGCCACGGCGCAGCCGCCCACCGCATCCCAGTTGATGCTCCAGGTCATCAGGCCGCGCAGGGTGGGGTAGGTGGCCACACGCTGGTAGCTGCCCGGCTGCGGACCCGTGCCGCGCAGGTAGTCCACGGCCTGCTCCAGCACAGCGGGGGTGACATAGCCGCCACCGGCCGCCAGCGGACAGGCGGGCAGGCCGATGGCCACCTTCTCCGGCGGCAGCGGGGCGAAGAAGCCTCCACCCGTGGTGAAGCCCTGCAGCAGCGCCTCGGTCTGGCTCACGATGAAGTCGGCGGTGCCCTGGGTGTAGATGCCGCCGTCGATGCCGTACATGCTGCCGCTGTTGTACAGCTGCACCTGCAGGATGTCCAGGCGGTCCCGCAGCGAATCGATGATGGGCAGGTACGCGCCCCAGATGCCGCCGTAAGCGCTCATGCCGCCCTGCACGTAGGCCGTCTCCGGGGCCATGGTCAGCATCATCGGCACGCCATGGGCCACCTCGTACTGGTCGGCGATGCTGTTCACCGCGTCGATCAGGCGGATGATGCGGGCATCGGTGGGGTTGGCGATGGTGCCGCCGCTGATGGCCACCGAGGCGCCCTCCAGGTCGATGTCGAGTCCGTCGAAGCCGTAGGTGTTCAGGATGCCCAGCATGCTGCTCACGAACTGGTCGCGCTCGGCATCGCTGTCCAGGTGCAC
>CAUJFM010000042.1 GCA_963169595.1 Bacteroidota bacterium
AACGGAAAAAGGAGTACCGCTTCGGCACCATCACCTTCCAGTGACCCATGCCGCGCTGCTGGTCCGTCGTTCCTGGGCTCCTGCTGGCCGCGCAGGCCATGGCCCAGGGTGCATGGACCTTCAGTGGCAACAGCACCCCCACCTGGGCCGAGATCATCGGTGCCTACCGCGAACTGGATGAGGTGCACACCGGCGCCACGCTGCAGGTGATCGGGGCCGACGACAACGGCCAGCCCATCCACCTCTTCGTACTGCATGATGGTTCCGGTGCGAGCCCGGACAGCATCCGGGCCACTGGCAAACGGATCCTGTGGGTCACCAATGCCATCCATGCGGGCGAGCCCGATGGGGTGGATGCCAGCCTGCTGCTGGCGCGCGCGTTGCTCCACAGCGACCAGTACATGGGCCTGCTGGCGCATACCGCCGTGTGCATCGTACCGATCTACAACGTGAGCGGTGCCCAGCAGCGCAACACGCATACCCGCGCCAACCAAACAGGCCCGGAAGAGTATGGTTTCCGCGCCAACGCCCTCAACCTCGACCTGAACCGGGACCTGATCAAGGCCGATTCGCGCAACACACGGACCCTGCTCGAAAGTCTGGTGCATTGGGACCCGGACCTCTACTTCGAGACCCACGTGAGCAACGGTGCCGACCATCAGTACGTGATGGAGCTGCTCACCACGCACCCGGACCGGCTGGAAGCGCCCCTGCAAGACTTCTTGAAGGACCGTTTGAAGCCTGAACTGTTCGCCTGGATGGAACAGCGTGGCCTGCTCATGTGCCCCTATTTCGAGACCAGGGCGGACCATCCCGAACAAGGCCTCGAAGGCTTTCTGGACGGTCCGCGTTACAGCAGTGGGCATGCAGGCCTTCGCCAGCGCATCGGCATCCTCAGCGAAACACACATGCTGAAACCTTACGCTGACCGCGTGAACGCCACCTTCCAGCTGCAGCTGGCCACCCTGGCCGTGATGGACCGGCACGGCGAGGACCTCGCGAAGGCGCGTGCGGAAGCAGGCAAGGTCGTGGCCTCCGCACGGACCTTCGGGTTCAACTACAGGCTGGACACGATCGCCGTGGAACAGTTGCGATGGAAGGGCTACAAGGCTGGGTATAAACCCAGCGCGGTGAGCGGCAAGCCGCGCCTGTTCTATGACCGTGACCAACCCACGGACACCGTGGTGCCTTGGATGGACCACTTCGTGCCGAGCCTCGTGCTGACCAAACCCAAGGCCTATCTGATCCCGCAGGCATGGCGCAGAGTGATCGACCGGTTGCACTGGGAGGGGGTGCCCATGGAGCGCATCTTGGAACGTACGGTGGTGAACGTGGAGGTGCAGCGGATCGGTGACCTGCGGACCACGTCCAATCCCTACGAAGGACACCACCTGCACAGCGAGGTTGCCACCACCAGTGAGCGGACCACCTGGGAAGCCCAGCCGGGGGATGTGCTCATTCCCATGGGGCACGCCACCGACCGGCTGGTGATGGAGATCCTGGAACCGCGCGCCAACGACAGCTTCTTTGCCTGGGGCTTCTTCGACAGTGTCCTGCAACAGAAGGAGTGGTTCAGCCGCTACGTGTTCGAGGACATCGCGGCCGCCATGCTGCAAGCGGACCCGGCCTTGCGCCAGGAGCTTGAACAGCGAAAAGCCGACGACCCGGCATTCGCCGCCGATCCGTGGCAACAGTTATACTGGGTCTACCAGCGGTCACCGCATTTCGAACCGGGGTTCCGGCGCTACCCCGTGCTGCGTATCGTGGACTGACCTTCATCAGGCCACACCGCTGAACAGCGGTCTACCTTGGCTTGGCCCCGTGGGGGATCAGCTCAGTGAACATGGAGAACCTTGCCCTGAAAAGGAGCGTCCTGAAGGCCGCTCGTACGCACTTGGAGAACACCGCCACCGAACTGCGGGAGCGTATCGCCGACCTGAAGGCGGTGACCATTGGTGATGAGAACGCCGAAAGCGCGAGCCAGACCGAGAGCACGCGCGGATCCGATGTGGAGCTGATGAGCTCCCTGGGCGAGCAGTTGGTCCATGTGCAACAGGACCTTGGCCGCCTTTCGACGCTGGATGCCGCAGCGCCCATGGAGATGGTGCAGTTCGGTGCGGTGGTGTTCACCGACCAACGGAACTTCCTCATCGCCGCCAGCATCGATGAGTTCGACGCGGCCGGCCATCGCTTCCTGGGCGTGACGCCGAAGGCACCGGTGATCCAGGCGCTCCACGGCAAGAAGGTGGGCGATCATGCCGTGGTGAACGGGGTGACCTACTCAGTGCAGGCCATCCACTGATCCGCTTGTCCTCGTTCCTTTGTGGCACGGAGGCAGATGGTCTCCGATCGATCGCATGGAACTGTATGACATCAGCATCGGGGCGCGCGTGAAGCACCCCACGATGGGCGTTGGCGTGGTCTACGACATGGACCCGCGCACCGTTCATGTCTTCTTCAAGGAACATGGGGAACAGCCGATCAGCCGCAGCTTCGAGGGCCTGGTGACCATCGCGCCCGGCGTGGAGATCGGCCAGGAGCCGCTGGACCTGGACCACGTACGCGAGGCGCTCCGTGAGGTGCTCGAGGAGATGCAGACGCCCCAGCGTCCGGTGCACATGGCCCGGAAGTTCGAAGGCGGGATGCTGGAGATCCGGCCGAAGGACGCGTCGCTGAAGAGCAAGGAGGTCCCCATCGACGACTTCTTCCACAAGATCGTGATGATCCGCGACCGCTTCCGCGTGCT
>CAUJFM010000043.1 GCA_963169595.1 Bacteroidota bacterium
ATCGATGGCGCCAGCACCGATGGCACGGTGGAGATCCTCAACAGCTACCGCAGTGCACCCGGCAGGCGCGGCATCGACATCCTCGTGAGCGAGCCCGACAAGGGCATCTACGACGCCATGAACAAAGGCCTGGCGCGTGCCACCGGTGAGGTCATCGGCTTTGTGAACGCCGGGGACCTGCTGATGACCCCGGAGACCATCGCGCACGTGGTGACCGCCTTCCAGCGCAGCCACGCCGATGCCGTCTACGGCGACATCATCATGGTGGACGAGAAGGACATCCATAAGGTTCATCGCACCTGGCTCAGCGGCACCTACCACCGCGATAACTTCCGCAAGGGGTGGATGCCGCCGCACGTGGGCACCTTCATCCGCAAGAGCGTCTACGACCGCTTCGGTCATTTCAACACCGACCTCCGCATTGGCGCGGATTACGAGATCCTGCTCCGCTTCCTCTACAAGCATCACGTGCCCACGGTGCACCTGCGCGAGGTGCTGGTGCGCTTCCGGTTGGGCGGCATGAGCAACGGCAGCATCAGGCACATCCTGAAGGCCAACCGCGAGGTGCGTGCCTCCTGGGGGATCAATGGTCTGCAGGCCCCGCCGCTCCTGGTCACGCGCAAGCTCTGGAGCAAGGTGATGCAGTTCTTCCACTGAACGACATTCATCAGCTGCACATCGCCGGGCCACCGGTTACTTTGCGACATGCGCATCGTTCCCATCGCGATCCTGGTCCTGGCCTTGTCCGCATGCCGTGAACCCGAAGGGTCCATCACGCCCACCGTGGGGCCCATCACCGAGAGCGTGTATGCCAGTGGGGTGGTGAAGGCCCGTGGCCAGTACCAGGTGCATACCACGGTGACCGGCATGGTGCAGGCGCTCTTCGTGGAGGAAGGGGATACCGTGAAGGCCGGCCAGCCCCTGCTGTTGATCGACGACCGGGGGAGCAGTGCCAGCGCACGCGCCGCCCTGGCCCAGTTGAACCTGCTGGAGGCCAATGTCCGCGAGGAGGGCCCCGTGCTCACGCAACTGCGTGAGGCCGTGGTGCAGGCGCGGGACCGTTTCCGGCTGGACAGCCTCAACTATGCGCGCCAGCGGGCCCTGTGGGACAAGCAGGTGGGCAGCCGCAACGAGCTGGACCAGCGCGAACTGGCCTACACCACCAGTCAAGCGGCCTTGGCGCGGGCGGAAAAGGCCTTGGTGGAGACGCGCTCACGCCTCCGCACCGACCTCGATGTGGCCCGCAGCAACGCGGCCATCAGCCTGGCTGGCCAGGACGACCGTACGCCCCGCAGCTTGATCGACGGCGTGGTCTATGACCTCATGATCGAGGCCGGTGAACTGGCCACGCCCCAGCAGCCCGTGGCCGTGATCGGCAGCGCCACGGACCTCTACCTCGAACTGGAAGTGGACGAGTTCGATATCCGCCAGGTGCAGCCCGGCCAGCGGGTCTTTGTCACCCTGGACAGTTATGCCGGCACGGCCTTCGAGGCGGAAGTGGTGCGCATCGTGCCGCTGATGGACCAGCGTTCACGCACCTTCAAGGTGGAGGCCCGCTTCACCCAGCCACCGCCGCGCCTCTATCCCAACCTTACCGCCGAGGCCAACATCGTGCTACGCACGAAGGAGAACGCGCTCACCATCCCGGCCGCCTACCTGATCCCGGGCGATCAGGTGATGCTCAGTTCCGGCGAACGGGTGAGCGTGACCACCGGCGTGCGCGACCTGGAACGCGTGGAGGTCCTCGATGGCATCGATGCCGACACCCGGATCATGCAGCCCTGAGGTCGGATGAAGCTGCTGTTCTCCATCGCCGTCACGCTGCTGCGCGCCAAGCTGCGCCAAAGCATCGTGGCCGCGGTGGGCGTCATGTTCAGCATCACCATGTTCGTGACCCTGCTCGGCTTCATGAACGGCCTCAACGACCTGCTGGACGGCATGATCCTGAACCGGACGCCCCACATCCGCCTCTACAACGAGCTGCAGGCCTCACCCCGGCAGCCGGTGCAGGTGGCGTGGGAGGCCCACCAAGGCAAGGACCGGCCCGCCGCGCACCACTTCATCCGCTCGGTGAAACCCAAGGACGACCTGCCCCGCCTGCGCAATGCCGAGGCCATCATGGACGTGCTGGACCGCGACCCACGTGTGATGGCCGTGTCCCCGCGCCTCGTGGCCCAGGTCTTTTTCAATGCGGGCACGGTGGACCTGAACGCCCAGGTGAACGGCATCGACGTGAACGACGAGATCCGCTACTACCGCTTCGGGGACTACCTAACCGAAGGCGACCCGCACGACCTGGCCGCAGGCAACAACGTCATCATCCTGGGCAAGGGCCTCGCCGACATGATGGCCGCAACTGTGGGCGAGGCCGTGCAGGTGACCACCGCTTCCGGCGAACGCTCCATCCTGCGCGTGGTGGGCATCTTCCAGAGCGGCATCGCCGATTACGACAAGGTGCAGTGCTACACCAACATCAAGACCGTGCAGAAACTGCTGGCGCGACCGGGGAGCTATTACACCGATGTGAACGTGAAGCTCCACGACCTGGAGCAGGCGCCTGCGATGGCCCGGGAGCTCTCCGCGCGCTTCGGGGTCGACGCCGTGGACATCCAGACGGCCAACGCCCAGTTCGAGACCGGCAGCGATGTGCGCAACATCATCAGCTATGCGGTCGGCATTGTGTTGTTGATCGTGGCCGGCTTCGGCATCTACAACATCCTCAACATGATGATCTACGAGAAGCTGGATGCCATCGCCATCCTCAAGGCAACCGGCTTCAGCGGACCGGACGTGCAGCGAATCTTCCTGCTCCTGAGCATGATCATCGGCCTGCTGGGCGGTGCGGCCGGATTGATCGGTGGGTTCGGCCTGCAACGCCTCATCGACAGCATTCCCTTCGAGACCGCCGCACTGCCCACCATCACCACCTACCCGATCGACTATTCCCTGAAGTACTACATCATCGCGGTGGTCTTCGCCCTGCTCACCACCTGGATCGCGGGATGGTTCCCGGCCCGGAAGGCCAGCCGCGTGGACCCCGTGGAGATCATCCGAGGCAAATGAACCGCTCCCCACTGGCCCTCGATGTGCGCAAGGTGAACAAGGCCTTCCACGACCCCGTGACCGTCCAGGTGCTGAAGGATGTGTCCTTCTCCGTGGAACGGGGGGCCTTCCTGAGCGTTACCGGCAAGAGCGGTTGCGGGAAGAGCACCTTGCTTTACATCCTCAGCACCATGGACACCGACTTTGAAGGGGATGTGGTGATCGATGGCATATCCACCAAGGGATTGCCGGGCGACCACTTGGCCGCCATTCGCAATGAGAAGATCGGCTTCGTGTTCCAGTTCCACTACCTGCTGCCCGAGTTCAGCGTGCTGGACAACGTGATGTTGCCCGGGTTGAAGCTGGGCCGCAAGTCGCGCGAGGAGGTGGAGGCCGACGCCATCGCCCGGTTGAAGGAACTCGACATGGCCGACCAGGCCCGCAAGATGGCCCATCAGCTCAGCGGCGGGCAGAAGCAGCGCGTGGCCATTGCCCGGGCCCTGATCAACGATCCGCTCATCATCATGGGCGACGAGCCCACCGGCAACCTGGATAAGCGCAATGCCGAGATCGTCTTCGACATCTTCAAGCGCATTGCCGCCGAGCATAAACGAAGCCTGCTCATCGTCACGCACGACCCGGACTTTGCGGCCCGAACGGACCGGAACATCGTGATGGAGGACGGCCGGGTGATCGGCGGCCACAATGGTTCGTCGACGAAATAGGACATTTCGTCTTGACAAAATTTTCTTTCGGGGACATCTTGCGTCACTCTTCAGGGTCGACACCCACACCTCGCAACCCGTCCAGTCCCCATGTGGCCCGTCCAAACCCTGACCCTGCTCCTGTGCCTCACCGAGGAAGAACAGCTCTTTGCCGTGCGCATGGAGGAAGCCCCTCCCGCGACCACCATTGAGGCGCCGGCGCCCCAGCCTGCTTCGGAGCTGGAAGCAGCGTTGCCTGTGCTGGGCGCCTGAGCGTTCCAGTTCCGGCCGTGTGCCTTATGTTGCGGGTCCCAACCCGTATACATGACCCGTCGTTCATTCACCATCGGGAAGATGGTGTTGCCGCTTTGCCTCCTGGCGATCACTTCATCCGTACTGGCCCAATCGAAGACCGACCGTGCGGAGGTGAGTTGGGGTGAAGCGCGTGAAGAACGCAAGGATGGACGCTTCGGTGGCCTGCAGCATCAGGCCCAGGACCGGGTGTACGTGATCGTTCACCGCAAGGACGACCCGTGGTTGCAGGTGTTCAACACCGACCAGGTGTTGCTGAAGGAGATCCCCCTGCCCATGGAGATGGGGCGCGAGGACCACAGCTGGGAGGAACTGTTGTTCCTGAAGGACCGGATGGTCTTCCTCACCTCGGTCTATACCAAGAGCGAGAAGCGAACCACCTTGTACGGCCGAAGCTATGACCTGGACGGCCTTTCGTCCATCGGGGGCATGCGTGAGCTGATGGCCATGGATGCCGAAAGCAAGCGGGACAGGGGCTGGTTCCGCGTGGAGGCGACACCGGACAGCACGGGATTCCGGCTGTGGGGCACAGGGGCCGGCCAGAAGGAGGAGCGGATGGTCTCGGCCAACGTGAAGCACTTCTCATCCGAGCTCACCCTGCTGAAAGAGGAGGTGGAGTCCTACGAACGACCCTACCCGCATGATGAGTACGATGTGGAGACCACGTTCATCGAGGAGGATGGCACGCGGTACATGTGGGTGCGGAAGCATCCCGAGAAGCGGGAGAAGAAGGACCGGAAGCGTGAAGGCAAACCCACGTATGACATGGTGCTCGCCGTCTATGAGAACGGCGTGGGCAAGCCGAAGCTGTACCCCATCGAAACGGGTGACCGCTTCCTGCAGGACCTGCGCATGACCCTGGTGGAGGACAAGAACGAGATCATCTGCGCGGGGTTCTATGGGATCAAGGGCGCATGGACCGTGCGTGGTGCGTATGTCCTGCGCCTTGACCGGTCCACCAAGGCGGTGAAGCATGAGAGCTACAAGGAGTTCGACCGGGACTTCATCACCGCCTTCATGACCGAGAAGGAGGAGAAGAAGGCCACCAAACGGGCCGAGCGGAAGGGGGAGGAACTTGAACTGTACGAGTACGACCTGGACGAGATCGTGCTGCGCGAGGATGGCGGCATGGTGCTGGTGGGTGAGCAATACTACATGTACACCACCACGGTATGCACCACCAACCAGAATGGTGGCCAGACCTGCAGGACCGTGTTCCACTACATCTACAACGACATCATTGCCGTGAGCACGGACGCCCAGGGCAACATCACCTGGGCCGTGAAGATCCCCAAGCGCCAGCATACCACCAACGATGGTGGTTATTACAGTTCGTACGCGCTGGCCGTGAAGGGTGAGAAGATGTACTTCGTCTTCAATGACAGCGGGAAGAACCTGTTCCTCACACCCGGCCAGAAGGTGGAGCAGTTCGATCTGAGGGGGAAGGAGGCCCTGATCACCCTGGTCACGGTGGACATTGATGGTCGGGTCACCCGCGAGGCACTGCTGGCACCGGAAAAACGCGATGCCATCCTGCGTCCCAAGTCGTGCGTGCAGACCGATGATGCACGGATGTTCATCTACGCCCAACGGAAAAAGGAGTACCGCTTCGGCACCATCACCTTCCAGTGACCCATGCCGCGCTGCTGGTCCGTCGTTCCTGGGCTCCTGCTGGCCGCGCA
Source organism: Bacteroidota bacterium (assembly GCA_963169595.1). Taxonomy (GTDB): domain Bacteria; phylum Bacteroidota; class Bacteroidia; order Flavobacteriales_F; family PHOS-HE28; genus PHOS-HE28. Next base: position 5,741 of record CAUJFM010000043.1, read on the forward strand.
GGCCATGGCCCAGGGTGCATGGACCTTCAGTGGCAAC
>CAUJFM010000044.1 GCA_963169595.1 Bacteroidota bacterium
CAGGTCCACCAGTGTTGTGCTGGCGGCAACGCCCTCGACCACGATGGTGTCCACGAAGACGTGTGCGGCCTCCCTGGCTTCCGCCCATGCCTGAGCAGCTGCCTGTACGGTTGGCACGTAGTTCGCGAACCCACCGGCCACCGTAATGGTGGCATCCGGGTCGAAGCCGAACACCACACCCATGAAGCGTACGCTGTTCGCGCTGGCGCTCATGATCTGGTCGGCCGGTCCGTTGGCCGCGAAGATGTTCGCTGGGGCGACTGCGTTGCCGTTATGGACGTAGATCGTGCCGTCCGGGTTCACGCGGAAGAACTCATCGATGTGGTACCACGTGAGCGCTGCGCTATCGGCGGCGGCGTTGGCATCGGTGGAAGAGCTGAGGCCGAGCGCCTCCGCATCCTCGATGCTATTGAGCTTCACGGTGGCACCCAGGGGGAACGTGGTGGCCACGGCATAGCCGCTGGCGATGATCAGACCGGCAACGTTGCGGTCGCTCGGTGCTTGCTGCCCGAGGCCGCCGTTGATCTTGATGATGCGTGGTCCGCGAAAGCTCATTCTGTCGTTCGTTCAATGCGCGTTGAGGCGCGGTTGATGGTCGTTACCTGGGGCGGGTCACTTTCCGCCCTTCTTGCCCTTGCCGCTCCCCTTCTGCTCGGCGATCGTGGCCTCCTCGGCATCCTGTGCGGCAACAGCCTCATCAGCAGCCGCATGCGCGACTTCATCGGCCTCCTGAGCAGCAGCGGCTTTCTCGGCTTCATTCAGACGAGCGGCTTCAGCCTCCTCGGCTTCATTCAGACGAGCGACTTCAGCCTCCTCGGCTTCGCGGCGTTCATATTCCAGCCTGGCGTCAACGTCTTCCCGCTTCACCAGATCCGGCTTTCGCAGCCGTGAGGTCATGCAGTGGCTTTCAGCCAGATTCTTGCGCTCCTCGAGGAACACGTTCCCGTCCTCGCAGACGTAGACGGCCTTGGCGTCGGGATGGTCGGCGAAGACAACTGCGGCGGCGGCGATGAGCTTGCTCATATCAAAAGGGTTGGATTGTCAGAAGATGAACCTGCGGAGCAGTGGCCAGAGCAGCCGAGCCAGTCCGGCCAGGCCGAACGCCAGCGCCCACCACACCCACGTGGGGATCACGGTCACTTCCACGGTCACCTGCTCCACGTGCGTATCGGTGCGCTGCTGTGACCGCTGCTCCCTGCTCCATCGATCGTAGAGCCTGGCCTTGATCGACGTCGTGTCGCACCCACCGCTGTGTTTGATCAAACCGCCCTGCACGCTCACCGTGCTGAAGGCACGATCCGAGCGCACCGTCACCGGTGGTAGGTCCGAGCCAGACAGAGGCAGCGGCGTGGTGCCGCTCACCTGGGCAGCAGGTACCTGCACGGTCGTGTCGCGCGGCGTGACACCAAGCTCGCGATCCACGCGCGTGTCCGTGTCGGTCGTTCGCACGACTTGCTGCCTGCGTTTGCACGCGCCCATCGCGAAGGCCACCAGTACGAGTAGCACCAGGATCGCGAGGCGTTTCTTCGATGTAAGAGGTGACCGCATGGATCTTGCTGAGTTCGCGGCGCCGGGCATAGACGCCATCTCCTTCGCGGCTGCCGGGGCCGCTCGTGTTGCCCTCCACGGTATTGATGTACCGGCCATCCACGCTCACTACGAGGCCGACATGGCCCACGCGCTTGAGCGATGCGTAGTAGATGCTGAACACGTCACCCGGAAGAGGGGAGCGGGACGCCTTACGGGGCGTCCACACCCGATCGCTGGCGGTTGCGAATGCGGGGCTCCACGCGCTCCTGGGGTTCTTCACCCCGCATCCATCCAGGTGATAGCTCACGAATGCAGCGCACCATGCGTACCCCTTGCCGAGGCCGACATGGGCGAGGTAGCGATCCACCGCTGGACCGTCATTGCGGCCCGTGGCTTCACGCACGCCCACGTCGGCTGCGGCGGCAGCTACAACACAAGTGCGGGGGTCGGATAAGGATGGCTGTGTCGGTGCGCCTGCTACGGCGAGGCCGATCAGCCCGAAGAAGAGGATCGCGTAGAAGCGAAGGGCCAGGCTGTTCTGCTCGGCCTGCTCCAGGGCGTCGAACTTGTCGATGAGGCGGTGCTTGAGGTGTGTATAGACCTTCGGCGCAACCACACGCAGACCCATCCAGGCGGCCAGGCTGTAGATGACCAGTCGGAGCACAACGAAGAACACCGTCTCCGTCTGCGCTGCGAGGTCGTACTGGCCAGTAGTAGGCCACACACTTGCACTGAACCAGCGCAACAACAACAGCACCAGGGATAGCAGACCGATCACGGCCAACTCCTCCTTGTATCGCTTCAGTTCCTTCATCGGATCAGACGCAGTTCTGTTACTCTTCAAACGACTCTTCAACAGCGATCAGATGATCGCGCTGGCGATGGCACCGAAGCCGATGTTCTTCATCGGCGCGATGATGTGGTACTGCTGGAAGCCGACCACCGTCTGGCGGTTCTCCGGGTCCATCGACTTGTCACGGTAGAACATCTCCGTGGTGCCGCTGGCCTGGAAGGCACGCGGGGCATAGAAGCACACGCTCGCATTCCGGTCAGTGCTCGGAGCGGCAGCCGCGCCGAATGCCACCTTCGCGGTCGAAGCGTTGTAGATCGGGTTGTAAACCGTCTCGTAGATCTCGAAGCCGTACAGCATCGTGATGATGGCACCGCGTTCGGTGCTACCGTTGTAGCGCAGCTGGAAGCTCTGGTCCTCCAGGAGCAGGTCGCTCACGTGATCCGAGCAGAGCACCAGAACCCGACCCTCCTTCGGGATCTTCAGGTTGTCCAGGCGAGCCTTGAGCGCGATGAGGTCAGCGCTCTTCAGCCGGCGACGGCCGTTGCCATTGTCGGCGCCCGTAGTGGCGATCACCGGCGTGTTGGCGGTGTCGCCCGCAGGAGCCAGGAGGAACAGGCCATGTTCACCGGTTCGCTCCAGCAGCACCTCCTTGTGCTGGGTGATCACGCTGCCCTCCTTATCATAAGGAAGGGCGTACAACTCGTTGCGACGGATGGCCGTGTTGGTGGTGTCATACTTATTGAGGGCAAGCACCACCGTATCATCGGTTCGCTGAGCCACCGCGATCGGATAGGCCGCATTGTTGATGAGCACCGAGGGATCGGCGCCGATCTCTTGCAGGTTGATGGCATTGTTCCCCACGTACTGGTCCTTGCGTGGGATGCGATGCGCCCAACCGGCGAAGGCACGGAACGACCGGAGCAATTCGGCTTCCCACATCTCCTTCAGCACCACAGCACTGGCCACGCCCTGAGGCATGGGGATGAACGAGAGCACGGCGGACACGATGGCAAGGCCGACAACGGCGACACCGATGTCCATGCCCGTAACAGCAGACACAGCGGTGGCCATGAGAACGATCATGAGGACCGCAGAGAGGAAGTTGAGAATGTGCTTCATGTTGATTTCGGCTGGTGCCGGTGGTTCGTGTCGGTGGTCTATTGTCGTTCTGTACTGCGGGCTACTTCAGGTTCGGGGCTACCCCATAGTGCTCCTGGTAGAGCGCGCTGAACCTGTCCTTGTCACTGCTCATCATCGCTTGCAGACCCTTGGGGTCCTTCTCCGCCCACACCTTGTAATCCCAACCCTCGCGGCCCTTCGCGCTGGCGGCGGCGGCACCGGCGGTCACCTCCTTGGCCACTTCGGGCGCGGCGGTCAGGCTTTCCACTTCGGCCTTGGTGGCCTCGTAGGCGGAAGTGAACTTGGCCTCGTAGGCGGCGCGGTGAGACTCGGTGAGCTTGCGGTCAGCGATGGCCTTGTCCAGGATGGACTTGACCTCTATCTTGCGGAGGGCTTCACCCGCAGCGATGTACCGGTCGTTCTCCAGTTTGATGGCGTTCACACGTGCGAGCACTTCGGCTTCGGTCGCGGTGTCGGGCATGCCCAGGGTGGCACGCATGGCTTTGATGTCCATCGTCGTCGTGATTGTGGCCGGTGCGGCCTTGGGTAACTTGTTGGCAGGGCAGCCGCACGCAGCGATGCGAGCAACGGCATCCTCGTCGAGTTCATCCTGGCCGTCCTCTACCAGGCCATCCACGAAGCCCTCAGCAACGGCCTCCTCGCCGGTGAACCAGCGATCGCCTTTGCTCCAGAGCGCCTCAATCTCGTCTTCCGTCTTGCCCGTCTTCTTGGCGTAGGCGGTGCGGTACTCTTTGGTGATGTCCTTTAAGCCCTTCAGGTCACTCTCCACATCGTCTTCGTTCCCTGCCACAGCGGTCTGTGGCTTGTGGAACATATAGGCCGTGGTGCGCCGCACCTTGAACTCATCGAGATGCAAGCCGACATAGGTGGCAGCGCTCATCACCGCAGGGCCACCCTCCCCGGTGATCCGGCCCGAGAACTTCTGAAGAGCGCCGACCAGGCGCTTGGCCTCAAGCACGCTGCCACCCTCGCTGTCGATATAAACATGCGCATCAACGATGCCGCTGGCGACGAGTTGAGAGACCTGCGCCTCAAACTCCCGTGCGTTCGCCTTCTCGTAGCTGGCGATCACGCCCTCAATGCGCACGTCGGCCTTGCGACCGTTGCGTTGCGCGGTGATGACGAGAGGGCGTTTGCTCATGACGGCGGCAAACATTCACCGCCGATCAGGCCATTGCCAAAGAAAGTAACCATGACGCGGGGCAGGCACCACGTACCATGCGAGAAATTCGCGCGCGCGCGTTCCCAGTGGGGGCACCTTCGCAGCATGGCGAAAGACGCGGAACGCAACGTTGCGCACGTGATGTTCGTGGAGCAAGGCAAAACCAGAAAGGAGATCGCCGAGCTGCTCCGAGTGCGCGAGAAGACCGTGGGCGACTGGGCCACCAAAGGCAACTGGGAGAGCCTTCGCGCAGCTCGTTTGACCGACACGCAGAACGTGTCTCGCACGTTGACGGCTCTGATCGGCACCTACACCGAGCAGCTCAACACCATGGAGCGAGACAAGGACCTGGCGCTTGCGATGGGCGGCGCGAAGGAGAAAGCGCGCTTGGTGGATGCCCTGGTGAAGACGTCATCGACCTTGGAGCGCGTGCGCAATGAGGATGACATCACACTCAGCTCGCGTGTGCGTGTGACCGACTGGGTATTCACCGAGCTTCAGAAGCACGACCCATCGCTGTACCTGAAACTCCTTGACTTCCAAAGCGCGCTCCTCGAGGAAGCTGCGCGCCTGCATGCATGACCAAGACGAACTCCCAAGTGCGATCGTATGGATGTTCTGTGTCGCCATTGAACAAATTGTGACCTGGCAACATGAGCAAGAAGGCACGTGACCACAAGCGAGGACTGCGCGAGCTGGAGCAGTACAAGCGCAAGCTGGAGATCCTGCGCAACAGCGGATCCTTCAACGTGCATGAAACACCCGTTGAAAAGGAGGCTCGCATCAAGGCCGCCAAGGATTGCCCGGTGACCTTCGCCGAGACCTACCTGCAGCACTACGCCAGCAGCAAGTGCGCCACCTTCCAGGAAGAGGCCGCCCGGCGCATCCTACGCACCAAGGACATTCGCATCGTACTGCGCTGGGCACGCGCCCACGCGAAGAGCGTTTGGGCGGACGTCATCATCCCCCTTTGGCTCTGGTTCCGTGGCGAGCCCATGTACCTGGTGATCGTAGGCAGCAGCCACGAGCGCGCCAAGACCTTGCTGAGCGACGTGCAGGCAGAGTTCGAGGCCAACCCACGGCTTATCCACGACTGCGGTGATCAGCAGATGAGCGGCAGCTGGCAGGACGGCTCCTTCACCACCAAGGGAGGCTTCACCGGTGTGGCGCTGGGCATGGGGCAGAGCGTGCGCGGCCTGCGCAAGCGTGCCCTGCGCCCCACCTATATCGTACTGGATGACTGCGAGACCCGCCAACTGTGCAAGAACCCCAAGCGCCTGGCCGAGATGGTGCATTGGGTGGAGACCGACGTGCTGGGCACCATGGACGGACGGGTCCAACGCCTGGTGATTGCAAACAACCGCTTCGCGCCGGACATGATCCAGACCCGCCTGCTGGAACGCCACAGGGATTGGGTGTGCCACGAGGTAAAGGCCTTCGACCCGGTGACCTACCTGGCAGCATGGCCGGAGAAGTACGGCTTCGACGATACCTACTGGCGCGACATGGAGCGCCGCAACGGCAGCGTGGCCCTGCGTGCCGAGTACCTGCACGAGCCGCACGGGGAGGGCAGCATCTTCACCGATGACCTGTTCAACTGGGGCAAGCCGCCCCGCGTGGACCACCTGGTGAGCATCGTGGGCCACTGGGACGTGGCCTACGCCGGTACCACCACCGCCGACTTCAATGCCGTGCGCGTGTGGGGCCTGGACAAGGAGAACCGGTACTGGCTCCTCGGCACCTTCTGCAAGCAGAGCCGAATGGCGGCTGCCATCCGTTGGATGATCGACTTCGACAAGGCCATGCCCGACAGCGCCGTGGTGCGCTGGCAGTACGAGGCCCAGTTCTGGAACGACGAGCTGCAGCGCACCATCAAGGAGGTAAGCAAGGCCGAGGGCCACGAGCTGCGCATTGCCCAGGCCGAACGGGGCAAGGCCGCCAAGTACGACCGCATCCTCACCCTGCACCCCTATTACCAGAATGGCCGCATCTGGTTCAGCGAGCGCCTCAAGGGCGACCAGGACACCCAGGTAGCCCTGGCCCAGCTCAAAGGCATTGAGCCCGGCTACACCACGCACGACGATGCACCGGATGCGGACGAGTGCGCCATCAGCGTGCTGAGCCGCGAGGTGCTCAGCTCCGAATGGGAGGACCCCAAGTTCGGCTCCCGACCACGCCCTACTAATGTTTGGTGACCATGCCCACCGCCTACACCTTCCTCACCGAGGCCGATGTGCGCAGCCGCCTGCGCGACGAGCACCTGAACGACCTGGTGGACCACGACCCCGGCGCGCCGGTGCCCGACGAGACCACCGAGGCCGAAGCCTATGCCGCCTACCAGGCTGCGGTGGCCGCCAGCGAGACGGTCAAGGTCAGCTGCGAGAGCATGGCCATCGGCAAGATCCGCAGCGTGCTGAACAACCGCTTCAACACCGTTGCACTGTTCGGCGCCACCGGCGATGACCGGCAAAGCCTTCTGGTGCTGCACGTGCTCAACATCTTCACCTACCTGGTCTACCGCCGGATCAACCCCCGGAAGATCCCCGAGACCGTGAAGCAGGACCACGACGAGACCCTGGCCTGGCTGGACAGGGTGGCAGACGGCCGGGAGGCTCCGGACTTTCCAGCAGTGGAGCCGCCGGAGGATAACGCCGGAGTGCCCCGTGTGGGGGGCGCATACATCCCCAAGGGTCACTACTTCTAACCCAGCCAGCCGAACGCAGCCCACTTAAACGGCATTTCAACGCCTCAGGCGAACGATAAGCACACGACCGGCACCATGACACAGCCGAACCTATTACAGCGCATCAG
>CAUJFM010000045.1 GCA_963169595.1 Bacteroidota bacterium
CGCCTTGGGCTCAGCGGCCTTCACCACCTTGGGGGCGGGGGCGCTGCTCTTGCTGGCGTCGAACTTCTCGCCCTTGCCCAGGATCGCCTCGATCCACAGCTCGGTGAGGTACTGGCGGTGGCCGTTCATCTTCTGGTAGCCCTTGCGGCGCTTCTTTTTGAAGACGAGCACCTTGTCACCTTTGCCGTGGCTCAGCACCTTGGCCGCGATGCGCACGCCCTCCACCACGGGAGTGCCCACGCTCACGGTCTTGCCGTCGCTCACCAGCAGCACCTTGTCCAGCTCCACGTGCTTGCCTTCCTCGGCTTCGAGGCGGTGCACTTTCAGCTTCTGGGCCTGCTTCACTTTGTATTGCTGGCCGGCGATATCGACGATGGCGTACATGGTCTGTCCAGGAAATGGGCTGCAAATGTAACGGATCGCTGGGAACTGACAAAGAGGGGTGGAAAAGAGGGTGAGTGGCGAGTGGGGAGTGACGAGTAGCCGAGTGGCGAGTGGGGGAGTAACGAGCAGGATGCTTAGGCGCTGATAATGAAAGGGTTGGTTAGCTTGGCCCCAATTAGGAGCAAGGTCATTCCGCCAGGGAATGTGCCCCATTTGCCAGCCTTGTTCTTGATGTAGGTGCGGAGCAGCCGTCCTATTTCGTCCTGAAGGTTGAGCATGGCCCTGATCTGCTCAGGGGTGAAGTAACCCCGGTGCTTGGCGAGCAGAAGCATGGAGCAGACCTCGTTGCAGGACCCTTTGGCGATCCAGAGATAGTGGACCTGGTGTTTGGTGCTAGGCATCTCGTGGCCTTCGGCGATGTTGTTGCAGATGGAAAGGCAAGCCCGGAACAATTGGTCCCTGAATCCGAAGTTCCGGCTCCCTTCAAGGGCGATGTCCACTGCAACGTTCAGTTCCATGGCTTTCTGCCAGGCTATGGAGTCGGTGAAGCTCTTCATGAGTAAGCGAGTGATGAGTGGCGAGTAGGCGAGTGACGCGTGGTGAAGATCGTGGGTCAAAAGGTGAATTGGAAGACCTTCAAACGCGATCGCGAGTGACAGGTGGCCAACTCGCCACTCGTCACTCGCGACTCGCTACTTGGGCTATCCGAGCTTACAGCTTGAATGCCTTCTTCACCGCGTCCACGGCGTTGAGCTCCTCCCAGGGGAACAGCTTCACCTTCACCGTGGCCTTCTGCCCGGCATTGCTGAAGGTCTTGGTCACCTCCTTGCACTCCCGGCCCATGTGGCCATAGGCGGCCGTCTCGCTGTAGATGGGCGTACGGAGCTTGAAGCGCTGCTCGATGAAGTAGGGGCGCATGTCGAATTCCTTCATGCCAGCGATCACCTTGGCGATCTGGCCATCGCTCATCTTCACCTTGGCGGTGCCGTAAGTGTTCACGTAGAAGCCCACAGGCTTGGCCACGCCGATGGCATAGGCCACCTGCACCAGGCATTCGTCGCACACGCCGGCCGCCACCAGGTGCTTGGCCACGTGGCGCGCCGCATAGGCCGCGCTGCGGTCCACCTTGCTGGGGTCCTTGCCGCTGAATGCGCCGCCCCCGTGCGCGCCCTTTCCACCGTAGGTGTCCACGATGATCTTGCGGCCGGTGAGGCCCGTGTCGCCATGGGGACCGCCGATCACGAACTTGCCGGTGGGGTTGATGTGGTAGGCGATGTCCTTGCCGAAGAGGGCCTGCACCCGCTTGGGCAGCTTCTTCATCACGCGGGGGACCAGGATCTCGATCACGTCCTGCTTGATGCGGGCCAGCATCTTCGCCTCCTTGTCGAAGTCATCGTGCTGGGTGCTCACCACGATGGCGTCGATGCGCTTGGGCGTGTGGTCGTCGTTGTACTCGATGGTCACCTGGCTCTTGGCATCGGGGCGCAGGTAGGGCATCTTGCTGTTCTTCTCGCGCCGGATGGCGGCGAGCTCGCGGAGGAGCATGTGGCTGATCTCCAAGGCCAGCGGCATGTAGTTGTCCGTGTCGCGGCAGGCGTAGCCGAACATCATGCCCTGGTCGCCGGCGCCCTGCTCTTCGGGCTTCTTGCGCTCCACGCCCTGGTTGATGTCGGGGCTCTGCTCGTGGATGGCACTGAGCACACCGCAGCTGTGCGCCTCGAACATGTACTCGCTCTTGGTGTAGCCGATCTTCTCGATCACATCGCGGGCGATCTGCTGCACATCGAGGTAGGCCTTGCTCTTCACTTCGCCGGCCAGCACCACCTGCCCGGTGGTCACCAGCGTTTCGCAGGCCACCTTGCTGCTGGGGTCGAAGGCGAGGAAGTGGTCGATGAGGGCATCGCTGATCTGGTCGGCGACCTTGTCGGGGTGGCCTTCGCTGACGGACTCGGAGGTGAAGAGGTAGGGCATGGGATGCGTTGATGAACGAAGCGGAGTTGCCGCAACGGACGGCAAAGGAAACGATCGTGCGGGAAATGGCCTCAGCGGCGGGTGAGCTCCTTGAAGACCTCCTCCAGCCCGCGCTCGCTCTTCTGCAGTCCCAGCACCTGCAGGCCCTGTTCCACGGCGAACTGGAACACGGCGGGACGCACATCGTTGCCGGCATCGTGCGCCAGCAGCCACACCTGGCCTTCGCCACGGCGCGCCTGTACCACCCCGGGGATGTTCAGCAGCAGGTTGGCCTCCACACCCCGATCGAATTCCACCTCCAGCAGGACATGATGCTGTTGGCGGCTGCGCAGGGTGCTGGCGGTATCATCCGCCACGATGGTGCCCCGGTCGATGATGATCACCCGGTCGCAGATGGCCTCCACCTCCTGCATGATGTGCGTGCTGAGCATCACGGTCTTCTCGCGGCCCAGGTCCTTGATCAGCGCCCGGATCTCCACCAGTTGATTGGGGTCCAGTCCGCTGGTGGGCTCGTCCAGGATCAGCACCTGCGGGTCGTGGATCATGGCCTGGGCCAGTCCCACACGCTGGCGATAGCCCTTGCTCAGTTGTCCGATGCGCTTGTGCTGCTCGCGGCCCAGTCCCACGCGCTCCACCATGGCGTTCACGCGCTGCGTGCGGTCCTTCAGGCCGTGGATGCCGGCCACGAAGTCGAGGTACTCGCGCACGTACAGGTCCAGGTACAGCGGGTTGTGCTCGGGCAGGTAGCCCACGTTCCGCCGCACGTCCATGCTTGCCGTCCGGGTATCGAAGCCGCACACCGTGGCGCTGCCCTCGGTGGGGGGCAGGAAGCACGTGAGGATCTTCATCATCGTGCTCTTGCCGGCCCCGTTCGGCCCCAGGAAGCCCACCACCTCGCCGGTGCCGATGGTGAACGACACGTTGTCCAGGGCCTTCTGCGACCCATAGAGCTTGGTGATCTGGCTGGCGGTGATGGACATCGGGACGAAGGTAGGGAGGGACATGTGGTCATGTGTGCAGCGCGCGGGTGCCGACGCGCCATGCGGTCCTGAGCACATGGTCACATGAGCACATGCGCACAGGATCCCGTGGTCACATGCCCCCCTTGCGCCCCATCTTTGTCCCACATCCCTATCCATGCCCACCGGCCTCGTCATGCGTTCCACCGGCAGCCGCTACGTTGTGCGCGGCGATGATGGCGGCCTGCACACCTGCGTGGCCAAGGGCAACCTGCGCATCAAGGGGTGGAAGAGCACCAATCCGGTGGCCGTGGGCGACCGTGTGGAGTTCACCCCGCAGCTGAGCGCGGAGGAGGTGGGGGCCATCACCGAACTGCACGACCGCCGGAACTACCTGGTGCGACGCAGCGTGAACCTCAGTCACCACAAGCATGTGATCGCCGCCAACCTGGACCAGGCCCTCCTGCTGGTCACGGTGGCCCGCCCGCGCACCTCCTTCGGCTTCATCGACCGCTTCCTGGTGACGGCCGAGACCTACCAGGTGCCCACGGTCATCGTGTTCAACAAGGTGGATGACCTCCGGGGCGAGGAGGAGCTGGACCGCCTGGCGGAATACCAGGAGGTGTACGAGGAGGCCGGTTATCGCACGATCATCACATCGGCCCTCGAGGGGACCGGCGTGGAGGAGGTGCGGGCCCTGCTGACCGGCAAGGTGACCCTGGTGGCCGGGCACAGCGGCGTGGGCAAGAGCACCCTGGTCAATGCCATCGACCCGAAGCTCGAGCTCTGGACCGCAGAGATCAGCGAGGCGAGCGAGAAGGGGATGCACACCACGACCTATGCGGAGATGTTCGAGCTGGACCTCGGTCCATCGGCCACATCGCCCACCTTCATCATCGATACCCCCGGCATCAAGGGCTTCGGGTTGGTGGACCTGGAGAAGGAGCACATCGGCGACCAGTTCCCCGAGATGTTCAAGCTGAAGAGCGAATGCCGCTTCAACAACTGCATGCACGTGAAGGAGCCCGGTTGTGCGGTGCGGCAGGCGGTGGATGAAGGCCGGCTCTCGGCCAGCCGGTACACCAGCTACCTGGACATGCTCAGCGGGGCCGAGGAGGAAAGCCCGTACCGGTTGGATTGACGCATCTTTGTAAGCATGAAGGCCTGGTCCTTGTTCGTTGCTGGAGCGGTGGTGGTCGCCGGATGTCACCACATGCGCCCCGTGGTTGCCGAGCCACCTTCCGCCTCCGGTTCACCCGTCGCTGCGGAGGACCATACGGCGTTGCTTTCCGCTCAAGGTGCTGATGCGGTGCTCTGGCAGGCCACATCTGCCGAGGCCCATCGACTGTACCAACAGGCCTACGAGCTTGCACGCATCCGCCTGGCCGAGAACCTGCTTCAACCCGACAAGAGACCTCCTGCCGTGATCGTGGACATCGACGAGACCGTACTGGATAACAGCCCTTACCAAGTGAACGCGGTACGGCAGGGCCGGACCTTCGACCAAGCGGAATGGAAGGTATGGACGGACAAGGCCACGGCGAAGGCCTCACCTGGTGCTGTGGAGTTCCTGAGATACGCGGACCAGCAGGGTTGTGATATTTTTTACATCACCAATCGCGATATCCGCGAGAGGGCCAGTACGCTGAAGAACCTCAACGATCTGGGCTTCCCGGATGCCGATGAAGCTCACCTGCTGCTCATGGAGGGCACCAGTGATAAGACCGAACGACGCGCCTATGTGTCACGTGATTACCAGGTGGTGCTCCTGGTGGGTGACCAGCTCCGCGACTTCGATGAGCGCTTCAAGGACCGGTCGGTCAACTACGGCAAGGACCTCGTGGATGCCATGGCCGACACGCTGTCGCGCTATTTCATCCTGCTACCCAATCCCATGTACGGCACCTACCGCGATGCCCTGCAGGGCAAGGGGACCGATGCGGAGAAGTATGCCCGGATGCGGGCCTGGTTCGAGCAGCAAAACCGCTGAGCCATGCGTGCGGTGATCCAACGGGTGAGCGAGGCGGCCGTCCACATCGGCGGCATCGAGCACGGGCGCATCGGGCGCGGACTGTTGGTGCTGCTGGGCGTGGAGACAGGTGATACCGAGGCTGATCTGGAATGGATCTGTGGCAAGCTGGTGCGCATGCGCCTGTTCCCGGATGAGGGGGGGGTGATGAACCTGGATGTCCAGCAGGTGCATGGCGGCATCCTGCTCGTGAGCCAGTTCACCCTGCACGCCAGCACGGCCAAGGGCAATCGCCCCAGCTACATCCGCGCCGCACGTCCCGAAGAGGCGATGCCGCTCTACCTGCGCGCCAAGCACCGGATCGGCGAGCTCATCGGCAGGCCCGTACCATCGGGCGAGTTCGGTGCGGACATGCAGGTGTCGCTCGTGAACGACGGTCCGGTCACCATCATCATCGACAGCCGCGAGAAGGAGTGAGGCCTCAGCGGCCTTGCACCATCACCGGGATGGAGAGGGGGCCGTCACCTTGGGCGATGCGCACGGTGTACAGGCCATCCGCGGCTTCGTCAAGCACCACGAACAAGGCTCCGGCAGTACCCTCCAGCCGGTAACGGACCGGCCTGCCCGTGGGGTCCACCACGCCCAGTACATGCTCGGGTGCGGCCACCGTGACCCGGAAACGGCCATCGTTCGGGTTGGGCAGCGCCACCGGCCGCTCCACCTTCCAGAGAGCATGCACCTCGGAGGAGGTGTATGCTTCCTCATCGGCGTCATGCACCACCAAGCGGTAGTAGTTGTCGCCCGGCAGCGGAGCATGGTCGTTCCAGCGGGTGGTGAGGGTCAGGGTGGAGTTACCCGCAGCGGGCAGCTCCGTCACCGTGCTCCAGGTCAGGGCATCCGGTGAACGCTGCAGTTCGTAGCGCACGGTGTTCGTCTCCGAGGCCGTGGTCCATTCCACCGCGATGTGCGAGGCTTGTGGTGTGGCGTTCAAGGATACCAGTTCCACCGGCAGGATGATCGGCGTGCAGCTCACCACGGCCGTGCCACCGAAGACCAGGGGCACCGAGGTGGTCACCGAGCTCCAGTTGGAGAAGCAGATGATGTAGAGGTCGCCCGTGTTCACCATCAAGGGAGGCTCGAAGTTCGATGCATCACCTCCTGCGGGGATGGTCGAGACCAGCCCGGTGCCTCCATAGCTCACCCCGTTCCAGTTGCAGCGGACGGGCGGCACGGTGTTGCCGGAGATCTGCCCGCAGGTGTTGTTGGTGAAGGGGTACATGATCCAGTCGTAGAAGCCGGATTGCGTGCCCAGCCCGCCGAAGGTGAACTCCAGGGAGCCACCGCTCTGGATGTTCACCACCATCCAGGTGCTGTTGAGCTCGTTGTTGCGCAGACACCCATAGTTGTCCGTCCCCCAGGTGCTGTTAACACCGTCCAGGGAGAGCAGGTCGGGGTTGCCCAGGGACCCCAATGGCGGTATCTCGCTCACGTTGCCATAGCCGTTCGGGTCGATCTGGAAGCTGATGTCGGTGCACACGTTCACCGCCTGAGGGCAATCACTGGCCGTTACGGGACCGGTGCCGCCGCAGTTCCCGGCCGGTACGCCCACGGGCACGGTGACGTTCGCGCCAAAGCCCGATGCCAAGGTGCCGGTCTGCACGATGACACCGCCCGAGGTGAGCAGCGTCCAGGCGGCACCGTTCCAGCCATCACCGAAGGAATCGAACAGCTGCATGGTGTAGCAGCCGGGCACCAGGCAGGCCGTTGTGGTGATCGGCGCAGCGCCCGTGGCCACCACCGCCGTGTTGCTCACAAGCGCCCAGCTCACTTCCGCGGGGTACGAACCACCCGTGACCTGCAGGATGTAGTTGGTGCAGCCACTACCACCGCCGGTGCATGAGGTGCAGGTGATGGAGGTGGTGCAGCACACCGATGCCGTGCCGCAGGCGGCGTTGGTGTTGTAATGGATGTAGTAAGTGCCATTGGCCGGTGCGGTGAAGGTGAGCGGCGCATTGCCCTGGGCCACGGCCGGTCCATTGTAGGTGGTCTGTCGCACGGTGACATAGCCCCCGCACGAGCTGGTGATCTGGTAGGTGGATCCCGCCACCAACCCGGTGATCGTATTGTACTCGTTCTGGTAGGTGCACGTGCTGATGGTGAGCGGCGTGGAGTTGGTCGGTGCTGCCACCGTCCCGAAGGCCGTGGTGTTCACACAGCCAGTGGTGCCCGAACAGGACGTGCAGGTGATGGTGGTGGTGCAGCATAGTGCGGCGGTGCCGCAGGCCGCATTGGTGTTGTAGTGTACGTAGTAGGTGCCTGCGGCCGGCGCCGTGAAGGTGAGCGGGGCATTGCCCTGGGCCACCACCGGACCATTGAAGGTGTTCTGCCGCACGGTGATGTACCCGCCGCAGGAGCTGTTCAGTTGATAGGTGGATCCCGCCACAATACCGGTGATCGTGTTGTACTCGGTCTGGTATGTGCAGGTGCTGATGGTGAGCGGCGTGGAGTTGGTCGGAGCGGCCGCCGTGCCGAAGGCGGTGGCGTTCACGCAGCCGGAAACTGCGCCGCAGGAGGTGCACGTGATCGTGGTGGTGCAGCAGGTGGAGGCCGTGCCGCAGGCCGCGTTGGTGTTGAAGTGCAGATAATAGTTGCCGGCCACCGGTGCGGTGAAGGTGAGCGGTGCATTGCCATTGGCCACCAGCGTTCCATTGAAGGTGCCCCTGCGCACGGTGATGTACCCGCCGCAGGAACTGGTCACCTGGTAGGTCGCTCCCGCCACCACACCCGTGATGGTGTTGTACTCGCCTTGGAAGGTGCAGGTGCTGATGGTGAGCGCCGTGCCGTTGGTGGGTGCTGCGGCCGTACCGAAGGCAGTGGCGTTGGTGCATTGCGCGATCGTGCTGCCCACAGCGGAGGCCAGCATCAAGGCCACCAGGGTCCAACGAAGCAGGCCAGGCACCAAGGGGGCGATCGCCGAAGGAAGGATGGTGCGCTGTTGCATGGCCTAACGGGTCTGGTCGGCTTCCCGGCAGGGCCCGGGTTCGAGGTGTCGGAACGGCGCACTGCCCACCACCGAGCGGGTCACGCAACGCACCCGCACGCCATGTGGCTCAAGCAGGGCGTTCAGAGCGGCATCGTCCAGAGTGCATGAGGGGTGCATCTGCACCATCAGGTTCTGCGTGTGTACATCGAAGCGGCTCACCACCACGCCGTCCTGCTCGTTCACCAGCAGGCTCAGCTGTCGCGCCTGTTGCGGGCTCTGAAGGCCGGCGACCAGGGCCTGCAACTGATGCAGGTCCGTTTGTTGGGCCCGCGCGGGCATCGCAGCGCCGACATAAAGCAGCGCTACGAGCGACATTTCTCGCAGGAAAACGCCAAATTGCCGCTTGCAGAACCACATATGCATGTTCAATAATAAAAAGGAAGTTCCGGAAAGTCAAGGTCCTGTGTCCGCCTTGCAGGCCGAGGTCCACCAATGGATCGGCGATATCGGGGTGCGCTACTTCGATCCGCTCACCAACATGGCCATGCTCTCCGAGGAGGTGGGCGAGGTGGCCCGCATCATGGCCCGTCGCTACGGGGAGCAGAGCGAAAAGGAGAGCGACAAGGCCAGGGACCTGGGTGAGGAACTGGCCGATGTGCTCTTCGTGGTGCTGTGCCTGGCCAACCAGACCGGCACAGACCTGCAGGCGGCCTGGGCGCGGCGCATGGAGGCCAAGACCAAGCGCGATGCACAGCGCCACAAGGACAACCCCAAGCTGGGTTGACGCCCTTATTCCTTGCCGGGAAAGGGGATCATCCTATTTTCACCGCTCATCCTTTCCTTCCTTCCATCGATGAGGCTCCTTCGACCCGCCGTGCTGGCCCTGCTCGCCACCGCCACCATTCCCCACATGCACGCACAGGCCGGCGCCGACAAGGTGAAGGTGAAGGTGCGCATCAGCAGCGATGATGATGCCAAGGCCAAACTACGCCCGGTGGGCATGGTGCGGTCCACGCCCAATCACATCATGATGATGCGCAGCGGTGAGTTCGATGTGCGCGCCTTCGGCACGTTGAAGACCACGCTGGACCTCTACGACCGCAACAAGCTCACCTATGTGCGCAGCCAGGAACCCGGCACCATGTCCTCCACGGGCGAGGAGGTGAAGGTGGACGACCTGGTGTACTTCGGAGGCAGGACCATGCTCATCGGGCATTCCATCACCGACAGGGGGGTCACCGCGCATTATCAGGTGCAGGACCCGGCGCTCACCAAGCTCACCCGGCGCTACGAACCCTTGGTCACGTGGAACGCCACGGTGAAGGAGCGGCGCCCCGGAATGGTCACGGCCGGTTCAGCCCTGCGCACACCCTTCTTCACCAGGATCTCCCGCGATTCGTCGCACATGATCATCTCCAGCCCGGAGATCCGGGATAGCGGGACCAAGGAGGCCTACTACCTCGTGGCCAGCATCAGCGCTGACATGACCGTGAACTGGCAGCGTGTGGTGAACGTGGATGTGCGTGCTTCCAAGTCCACCATCGAGGACCTGGCGGTGGACAACAACGGGAACGCCTACTTCGTGGTGAAGAACGACCTGGAGCGCGAGGAGACGAAAGGCCGGAAGGCGAGGCATGCGATCAAGTTGTTCGTGGTCACCGCCGATGGCGACCAGGAGGCCACGGTGGACCTGCCGGGGGACAACTTCGCCACCAGCGCCACGCTCTCACATACGGATGAGGATGCGGTGGTGTGTGCCGGTGTGTATGGTGCGGAGGAGGAGAAGCGGAACAAGAAGATCGGCAATTTCGTCACCGTGTTCAAGGCGGGCTCGACCGAGGTGGTCAACACCGTGGTGATCCCTTTCACGGGCACCGGGCTTGAAGGGGAGGCGGATGATGAGGAGGACACGAAGGCCGAGGCCAAGGACAAGGGCCGGATGGACTACAACACCGATGTCATCGCTTTGATCCCCCGCAGCGATGGCAGCTTCTTCCTGGTGAACGAGGTGTTCTATATCGTCATTGTCACCGATGCACAGACCGGGCGTCAGACCACCAAGTACGTGCACGGTCCGGTGCAGGTGCGCTGCCTGGAGAAGGACGGCAGTGAACGCTGGTCCACCATCTTCCGGCGCTGGGTGAGCAGTGGCAGCTACATCGTGGGCCGCGTGTTCTGCGCCGAGTTCGAGGACCAGCTCTTCCTGTTCATGCTCGACAGTGAGGAGATGGCCGAGCGGCGCAAGGCGGGCGACAGGATCACCTCCAGGCACATCAAGAACCCCTATTCGGCCTATGTGGCCTTCGATGACAAGGGCGGGTTCAAGATCAAGCCCGTGCTGCGCAGCGACAAGAACGAGGACTACATCAGCGGCTGGGAGCTGGTGCGCACCGGCCCCAACGAGTACTTCGCGCTGGGCACGGAGAAGATCTTCGGCGGGCGTTTCCTGCCGGTGAAGATCGAGTTCAGCAAGGAGACGAAGTGACGCGCTAAAGCGTGTGCAGCACGTGCTCCGCCACCACCTGGGTGGCGCCCGAACGTTCGCGCACATAACGTGCGGCCGCTTCACCTGCGGCGCGTCGCGAACCCGCATCGTGAAGCAACCCCTTGAGCACGCTGGAGAGCTCATCGGCGTCCTTCACCGCGAACCCACCGCCCGCATCGATCAGGCCTTTCGCCTCGGCGAACTTGCCATGCTGCGGTCCGAAGATCACCGGCAGGCCCCAGGCCGCGGGCTCCAACAGGCTGTGGATGCCATCGCCGAAGCCGCCGCCCACGTAGGCCATATCGCCATGGCGGTACAGCCGGGCCAGCAGCCCCATGCGGTCCACCAGCAGCGTTCCATCGGCCGCCTGGCCCAGGGTGTGACGCACACTGTCCACGGGGGAATGCTCCACTTCGCTCCAGCGGGCCAGTGGCTTCGGGAAGCGTTGTTCGATGGTGCGCAGGTGCGGTGCATCCAGCTCGTGCGGCACCACCAGCAGTTTGGGCGCGCGCCCCATCAGCTTGAAGGCATCCAACAGCAGCGCTTCATCCGCCGGCCAGGTGCTGCCGCACACCAGCACGGGTCCCTCGCCCCGGAACGCTGCCGCCAGGGGGAGCGCCTCGTCAGCCTTCACAATGGCGCGCACCCGGTCGAAGCGTGTGTCGCCGCTCACCGTCACGTTGCGCAGGCCGATCCCTGCGAGCAGCGCGCGTGAGGCCTCGTCCTGCACGAAGAGCTGCGTGAAGCCGCCCAGCATGCTGCGCCACGCACCGCCGTACCACCGGAAAAAGGGCTGGCCGGACCTGAAGATGCCCGAGATCAGGTGCACCGGAATGCCGCGTTGGCGCAGGGCGGCCAGGTGTTGCGGCCAGAACTCGTATTTCACCCACAGCACGGTGCGCGGCCGCACCAGGTCCAGCAGGCGCCTGGCGTTCGTGGCGCTGTCCGGCGGCAGGTACTCCACGTGCGTCACCAGACTGCCAGGGTCTGTGGAGCCCAGGTCCTTGCGGGCCTCGTAGCCGCTGGGGCTGAAGAAGGTGAGCAGCACCGGCAGTTCGGGCCGGGCACGCTTGATGGCCTCCAGCACCGGACGGCCCTGCTCGAACTCGCCCACGCTGGCGCAGTGCATCCACAGGCAACCCTGCAGGGCCTCGCGCCGGGCTTCCAGCCGCTCCCACAGTCCTTCACGTCCTGCGCGCCATTGCCTGGCCTTGGGCACGAAGGGTGCGGCGATGCGCACGCCAAGGTGGTAGAGGCCCGTGCCCAGGTCGAGGAGGAGCGGCATCAGTAGTAGTGGTACCGGTCGTCGCTCTGCTGGTAGATGGGCAGTGACCAGCCGACCCGGATGCCCGAGAGCAGGTCGAAACGGCCGTCGGTGTTGTAGGTCTCCGTGTCGAAGTTGAAGGCCCGCAGCGACGAGGTGAAGCCGGCTTGGAACTCCACGCCGGCATGGAAGTTCACCAAACGGCGGTTGCCGGTGTGCTGGTAGCCGAGGTAGAACATGGCCGCGGGCCCGGCGGTGAGGCGGTCATAGCCTTCCAGGTACTCGTCCTCCACCTGGGGCACCACGTTCTGCTGGGTCTGCACGCGCACCTTGTGGCGCAGGTAGCCGCCGCCCATCCGCACCAGGAGGCCGCTGTTCGGGTTGGGGCCGATCACGGGGAAGAGGCGTCCGGCGGTGAGGTAGATGCCATAGCCGCGCTCAAAGAGGAACACGTCGGACATTACACCCGCCTGGTCCACCAGCTGGCCCATGCTGTTCAGCGTGTTGCGCAGGATGCCGGGCTCGTTCACCTGGTTGCCGAAGAGGAAGCCCGCCTCGGCGCCGAAGGTCCAGTTGGTGCGGGTCTTGAAGAGCACGCTGAACCCGATGTTGCTGTTGTGGCCGAAGCGGTCGGCCAGGTCGCCGCCGGGCAGCTGGTGCGCATAGCTCAACGAGATGAGCGTCATGGCCACGGTGCTGTCGCGCACCTGGGCCTGGGCACGGGACGGCCACAGGGCCAGCAGCAGAAGGGGGAGGAGCGCCA
>CAUJFM010000046.1 GCA_963169595.1 Bacteroidota bacterium
CGTCTTCGCGAAGGCATGGCCATGGCGCCAAGGGCGACAAACTGCCCAAGGGGTGGAGGTGGGTGAGCTTGGGGGAGGCGTTTGAGTTTCGGAATGGGTACAACACGAGCAAAGAGTTCTACGGTTCCGGGGTTCCCTTCGTGAACGTGCTCGACGTGATCACACACCGGAAACTCACCCCTGAGCGCATCAAAGGGAAAGTGCAGATCCCCGATGAAGCATGGGCGGTGAACGATGTCCGCAAAGGCGACCTGCTATTCAACCGCACCTCTGAGATCACTGCAGAGGTTGGCCTGGGATCCGTTTACATCGGTGATGAGGTGGTGACTTTCGGCGGCTTCGTGATCCGCGGCAGACCGCTGAAGGAGGTCTTCGACAATGACTATCTCGCCTACGCCATCCGACATGCCAGTCTTCGGAAACAGATCACATCGATGGGAAGAGGCGCCATCCGAAGCAACAACGGACAAAGCGACCTGCTGGACGTAAGGATCATGCTTCCCCTCGACGCTGATCAGCGAACGATCGGCCGGACGCTGACATCCATGGATGATGAAATCGACCTCCTGCGCACGAAACTCGCGCAGCTTCACGAGCAGAAGCGCGGGCTGATGCAACGGCTGTTGGCGGGCGGAAAATGGATCAGGCAATGAGTTTAATCATGTGCGTTATCGCAGACGTTCCGTCCTGGACCGACAAGGCTCTGGCCATCGCGGCGCTGATCGCCGTACCCGGTGCGATCGCGGCATTCTTCGTTCTGTTCAAACGCGATGAGCAGAAGCAGGCGATGATCCACGAACTGCAACAACAGACGGTGGGCCTTTCAGCTCAAACCAGGGGACTCAATGCACAGGTGTTCCAGTTGGGGAAAATCCATCAGGCGATCGCGGAAGGCATCGCGGTGATGACCCATGATGTACAGATACAGGAGAAGAACCGGCGGAACGAATTGCGACCGTACCTGGTCCTCGGTAAAGTGAAACCTGCGGAGTATGGCCAGGGCATCCAATATCTCTTCTTCAACAAGGGTGGTAGTGCGGAGGAGGTATACCTTCAGGATTTCCACGGGGAAGGAACGCACTACCAGGCGCAGTTCAGGGCGGAGAAGGGGCAGCACATTGTAGTTGAGCTTTATCAGCCAAAGCCGTTCCTTCAAGAATGGAGATTCGAATTCCATTACACGGACGCGGACGAGGTGCCCTACAAGCAGATCATACAGCGCAAGAAGGAGCACGCCTTCGAACCGGACGTGAGCCCACCCATACGCCGGGATGTTGAAGATGCATCCGCTTACACTACCGCACCATGACCGATAGCGAAGCCCTGGCCGAGCTCGAGCGCCTGCTCACCGCCTCCGGCGAGCACGAGGTGCTGGAGTTCAAGACCGCCACCGAGGCGGAGATCGCACACCTGCGTACACGCAAACTGATCGAAGGCCGCAAGCCCAATGTGTACTTCTCGCTCATCGTTGCACAGAAGATCCAGCGCAAGGCGGAATACACCAAGAACAAGGGTTTCGACAAGCAATACTACCTCGACCTGGTCCGGAACGCCTTGACGCAGCATGGTCACATGGAGCGCACGGAGATCGATGACCTGCTGTTGTCCAAGTTGCCGGACCACCTGGACAGGAAACAGAAGAAGGTGAAGGTCAGCAACCTGTTGACCCAACTCCGCAAGCGTGGTGTGATCCGGAACCATGGATCGGACAGCAAGTCGCGTTGGATGCTCTGCGCAGCCGATGGGACATCTGCTCAACCTTCGGGAACGAAAAGAGCGATCAAAAAGAGATGAGCCCCAAAGCACAAAGAGGCACGGTCGCAACCTGCTGAACCACAGTTATTTCACCCTGACGCATAAAAAGAGATCAAAAAGAGTTTCATAAGAGAAAACCCCATGCCCTCCTTCGCCGAATACCCCGACAGTCACTTGCCCGCGCTGCGCTTCCTGCGGCGGCTGGGCTACCATTGGCTCCCGCGCGAGGAGGCCGTGCGCCAACGCGGCGGCCTGCTGGGCCAGGTGGTGCTGGTGGAGGTGCTGCGCGAGCGCCTCAAGGCCATCAACCGCTTTTCCTACAAGGGGCAGGAATATCCCTTCAGTCCGCAGAGCATCAACGCGGCCATCATGGCCCTGCAGCGTGTGCCCGATGAAGGGCTGGTGCAGACCAACGAGAAGGTGTACGACCTGCTCACCTTGGGAAAGAGCTTTACCGAGCACGTCGCCGGCGACCAGAAGGCCTTCACCCTGCGCTACATCGATTGGGAAAAGCCGGAGCGCAACGTGTACCACGTCACCGACGAGTACATCGTGGAGGGCGTGCATGCCACGCGCCGGCCGGACCTGGTGCTCTTCGTGAACGGCATTCCCTTCTGTGTGATCCAATGCAAGCGCCGCGACCAGGAGGACAGCACGGACGAGGCCGTGAGCCAGCACATCCGCGATCAGCGCCGCGAGGAGGGCGTACCGCGCCTGTACCACTACGCGCAACTGCTTATCGCCGCGCAGCCCAATGAAGCGCGCTACGCCTGCACAGGTACCCTGCCCAAATTCTGGAGCGCCTGGAAGGAGGACGTGGAGCGCAACGTGACGGATCTGCTCGCGAAGCCGCACGAGGATCTCCCGCGCGAAGACCGCCTGCCCACCGAGCAGGACCGTGCGCTGTACGCCCTGTGCCGTCCCGAGCGCCTGATGGACCTGGCGTATCGCTTCTCGGTCTTCGATGCGGGCGTGCGCAAGGTGGCGCGCTACCAACAATACTTCGCTGTGCAGGACACGCTGGAACGCGTGCGGCAGCTGGATGCGAACGGCAAGCGGCGCGGCGGCGTGATCTGGCACACGCAGGGCAGCGGCAAGAGCCTCACCATGGTGATGCTGAGCAAGGCGCTGGCGTTGGACAAGGCCATCGCCGACCCGCGCGTGGTGCTGGTGACCGACCGCGTGGACCTGGACCGCCAGATCCACAAGACTTTTCTCAATTGCGGCAAGAAGGTGGAGAAGTCGCAGAGCAGCAGCGACCTGATCCGCCTGCTGAAGGACAAGGGCGTGCCCGTGATCACCACCGTGGTGAACAAGTTCCAGGGGGCCATGAAGCGCCGGGGTTTCAAGGAAGAGAGCACCGATGTGTTCGTGCTGGTGGACGAGAGCCACCGCAGCCAGTACGGCATGAACTACCAGGCCATGCACAAGCTGCTGCCCAACGGCTGCTACATCGGCTTCACCGGCACGCCCGTGCTGAACAAGGACAAGAACACGGTGAAGCAGTTCGGCGGCTTCATCCGGCCCTACACCATGCGGCAGGCCGTGGCGGACAAGGCGGTGGTGCCCCTGCTCTACGAAGGCCGCAGCCCGCAGCTCTATGCGAAACTGCAGGAGTTGGACCGCGACTTCTTCCGTCAGTTCGGCTTCCTGCCCGAAGAGGTGCAGAGCGCATTGAAGAACCGTTCACGCGGCATCGGCAAGCTCTTCAGTGCGGAACAGGTGGTGAAGGAAGTGGCCTACGACATCAACAAGCACTATTGCGAAACCTGGCAGGGCACGGGCCTGAAAGCGCAGCTCGCCGTGCCCACCATCGACACGGCCATCCGCTACCAACGCTTCTTCGAGGAACAGCCCGATCCGGCACTCCGGCTGAACAGCAAGGTGGTCTTCACGCCGCCCGATACGCGGGAGGACAACGACGACATCTGGAGCGAGGCCACGGGGAACGCTCGCGCCTACTGGCAAGCCATCGTGGAGCAGTACGGCGACCAGACCACCTACGAGACCTGGGTCACGGACAAGTTCAAGAGCACCTCTCGCGAGGTGGAGCTCTTGATCGTGGTGAGCAAGTACCTCACGGGCTTCGATGCCGAGCGCAACACGGTGCTCTACCTGGCCAAGCCGCTGCATGGCCACGACCTGCTGCAGGCCATCGCCCGCGTGAACCGCCTCTTCGAAGGCAAGGAATTCGGTTACGTGATCGACTACGTCGGGCTGCTGGGCAAGCTCGATCAGGCGCTCACCTTCTATGATGCGCTCGCCGGTTTCGATGAAGAGGACCTGCTGGGCACGGTGCGTAACGTGGACGAGGAGCTCGCCAAGCTGCCCGATGCGCACGCTGCGGTGTGGGCCCTGTTCAATGGCGTGGACCGCATCGACAACGAAGCCCTGCAACGCCACCTCGCTCCCGCCGATCGCCGCGACCAGTTCCGCGAACGGCTGAGCGTGTTCGCCCGGCTGCTTCATCTGGCTTTGGGCACGGCTGGACTGTATGCGCGATACGACGAACGCCGGGTGGACCAGTGGCGCAAGGACCTCAAGCTCTTCGAATCCCTTCGCACCGCCGCCATGGCGCGATATGCCGACGACCATGTGAACTACCGCGAATACGATGGCCGCATCCGCAAGCTGCTGGACACGCACATCGGTGCGAACGACGTACAACCTGTAACCCCCCTGGTGAACATCTTCAATGAGAACATGGTGGCCGATGCTTTGGCCCACTATGGCGAAGACAAGCAGAGCGTGGCCGCGAAGGCCGACACCATCGCCCACAACCTGAAGCGCAGCATCACCGAGAACATGGAGAAGGACGAGAGCTTCTACAAGCCCTTCAGCAAGATGGTGGAAGAAACGATCGCGACGTTCCATCAGGGCCGCATCGATGAGCGGGAATACCTGCAACGGGTGCTGGGCATCCAGCGTGATCTGGAGAGCGGCGAGACCAGCGGTATGCCTGCCGGTGTTCAAGGCAGGCCCGAGGCACGCGCCTTCTTCGGCGTGCTGAAGGATACGCTCGTTCCCGTAGGCGATGCAACGGCATGGGCGGATCGGCTGGGCGGCATCGCGCTGGAGGTGGATGCCTTGATCCGCGCGCAGCTCATCCGCGATTGGCACCGCAACCTGGATGTACAGCGCGCCATGGAGAACGTGGTGGAGGACCTGCTGATCCAGCATCCGGAGCTCTTCGGCGGCACGGTGGACTACAACAAGCTGGATGCAGTGCTCCTGCGCTGCATGCAGGTGGCCCGCGCCAACTACTGATGACGGGCATCGCACAATACGGCACCACGCTGATCCCGTACACGGTGCAGTACCGTGTACGTCGCACGCTGGGCATTGAAGTGCATCCGGACCGTAGTGTAGTGGTCCTTGCGCCGACGGGTATCCATCCGGATCTGATCCGTCAGCGCGTGATGCGACGGGGCGCGTGGATCACCCGTCAGCAGCGGTACTTCGACCGCTTTCTGCCCAGTCGCCCGGTTCGGGAAGGGATCGCGGGGGAGACCTGGCTCTACCTCGGTCGGCGGCACATGCTCCGTCTGCGAAAGGCGACGCGGCCTACCGTGAAGCTCACACGCGGAGCATTGGTCGTTCACCTGCCTGACCCGACCGACCGAGCCCATGTGAAGCGCTTGCTCGCGGCCTGGTATCATGCGCATTCGCGCGAACGGTTCGCCCATGAAGTGTTGAAGGCATTGGACCTGCTGCGCACACGTCACCCCGTGCGCACACCCAAATTGAGCTATCGCACCATGGCACGGCGCTGGGGCAGTTGCACGGCATCCGGAACCCTGGCCTTGAACCCGGACCTGATCCAGGCACCGGTGATGTGCATCCGGTATGTCGTCCTGCACGAACTCTGTCACCTTGTACATCACCATCACGGGAAGGAGTTCTTCGCACTCCTGGGACAAGTGATGCCTGACTGGCGAAGGTGGAAGGAGCGGTTGGAAAAGAACGGTTGAACAGACCCCATAGGTCATGGATCTTGAAGAGCTCATCGAGGTGCATCAGCTGTCCGAGGCGGTCGTTTCCTTCTGCACCGCGAACGGACTGATCGACCTGCTCGCCTTGGATACGCACTACGTCAACCATGGGACGTTCACCACGCTTCCCGGCTGCACTGCGCTCATCGAGGACAGGCTGCTGGACCTGTTGACCGTTGAGCGCCTTCGGGGTGGCCGGAAGGCAGAACCGCATCAGGCGGATGCAACCATTTATCAGGTTGTGGACGGGGCCGAAATGCATCGTGCAATACCGCCAACGGCTTTGTCAACGGCTACTGTGCTACCTGTTGCCGAAAACCCTGGACTCGAGCAACTGACGGTTCTATTCGGCTTGTCTGTACGAGCTTTCAATGTATGCGAGAACGCCGGCTTGTACACCTTGTCACAGATCCGGGACTTCGCGTTGGAGCACGGTGGTTTCAAGATGCTCAGGAATTGCGGGGCCAAGACGCAGATGGAGCTGAGCGATCTGCTGGTCAGGTCAGCTGCAACGGGTTATGCCCCAGATAGGACTGCCCATCCGGATGGCGCCGCGAGCCCTGACAGGATGGAGGCCATCTGCAGTGCGCAGTATCTGAAACTGAGCACACAAGCCAGGAATGTGCTACAGGGACAGATTGGTCATCCCACTGCCGATGCCATCATTCGATTCTTCATGCGGCAGGGCAGAAAGATGCCGAAGCTACCGGGTGCCGGGAGCAAGGTCATGCGGGAGCTTCGTGCGATGCGCGAGAACACGATGACGGCCTTGACGGATCGATCGGTGGAATGGCCGGACGACAGTGACCCACGGGCGGAGCTGCTCAGGTGGGCCTTGATCCATCAAGTCGATCCGGACATACTACCGTATTTGCAGCATTCCGATGGCCGCTATTCCCTTTTCCGTTTTCTGGAGCGGTACATCGGTATGGCATGGAATGGAAGCAAGCTCAATGTTTATCGTACCCAATTGCTGAACCATGGTTCCGCGCTGACATTGGAGACGATCGCTGCAAAGGTCGGCCTGACCCGGGAACGTGTGAGGCAATTGATGGTCAACATGGACCATACCGTCTTGGCGCAGCTCAGTTTCGTATCAGACCTGCCTGGAGTGCATGAGCATTACCCGGAGTTGGTGAATGCTGATCGTTGCATGGTCGTGGACGTTGAACTCGTGCGTACCCTGAATGCCAGGGAGGGTACATGTTGCTCCCCGCTTCTCGTCGCTTACATCGCCGTGTTGCTGAACCACCCAAGGCTGCAGCTGGGCAAATGGACCGAGATGTTCGACCGGACCACGCTCTCCAAGGAGCTGGACCATACGCATCCGCTGCTCATGGAACGCGAGTGGGTCGAAGAACTCAAGAGCGCTGCCAGTCTTGCGATACAGGTCATAGAAGCGAGGCGTAGCACGCCGGAGCGCCGACCATTGGCTGAGATCTTGGTAGTTGGGGATAAAGCCCCATCCCACCAGATCGTGTCGCTTCTCTGCACGATCCTTCCCTTGCGCTATCCGGAGATATTCATCGAAGATGGCTGCATCTGCTTGCCTGCCAACGCAAAACGCAGCCAGGAGGACATGCTGGAGGAGGTACTTGCTGGTCTGGACGAGCCAAGCCACGTTACACGGATCCAAGAGGTATGGAGCACCCGGTTCCTGGGCCGCCCCATCACTGTAGAGGGCATCCGCAGCGTGGTTGTCCGGAACAAGAGCCTCTTCTTTTCCATCGGCAGGGAGAGCACATATGGTTTACGCCGATGGGAAAATGAGCGGCATGACCTCAGGTCGGGCACCATACGAGACATCGTTGAAGGGCTGCTTCAGGCGAGTTCAGCCCCCCTTCACCTTGAGGATCTTGTTGAGGATGTACAGAAGTTCCGTCCCGGAACCTATCTCGGAAGTGTCAAGCTCAATCTTCAAATGGAAGCATCCGGTCGATTCGTGTTCCTACCGGGAGGTTTTGTTGGTCTTGCCGGGCGGTCGTATGATAGGATCCCGGATCCACCGGCGGGTGTGCCAGGCAGCCTGATGCGGGCGAGCGTGCTGCGGCAATTCGTTGGACAGCATCGAAGCAGGTTGGAAGAACATATCGCACAGCGATGTTCGGCCACACCGAAACGCATTGAGCGTGTGATCGACGCTGCGATCACAGCTGGTCGCATTCAATTGGACCCCGAAGGACTTATCCAACAGGGCCAAGCGGAGACCGAAGATCATGGCCCCTGGATGGGTGAGCTGCCTTTCGAATGGTAGCGTGAGGGGCAGCAGCGGCAGCCGACCGCTGGACCTGCGTTGGTGCGGCCCGTGCGAGGAGGCTGCGACGCAGGAGGAGACCCCGGAGACGGAGCCGCACCCGCAGAGCCGAGGGCGCTACAGCGAATGACCCGACCCGGCCGATCCGGAGCGAAGGCCTTGCGCAGCGAAGGGATGGGCCGGGCCACACCCCCGATACAAACATTCCCCACTTTCCTGTAACGCCCTCTCCTGTGCAGGGCCCTTGCTTTGCATCATCAAACGGACGCACCATGAGAACTTTCCTCACCATCCTGGCCGCTCTGCTCCTTGGCGGGCTGACCAGCAGCACGGCGCAGGTACGCCACGCCAGCTCCATCACCGTTCGTGTGGACGGCGACTGTCCCATGTGCGAGAAGACCATCGAGAAGGCCGCCTTCGTGAAGGGCGAGGCCAGCGCCGACTGGGATGTGGACGCGAAGACAGCCATCATCACCATCGACAGCACGCGCACCACCGTGGATGCCGTGCTGCGCCGCATCGCCGAGGCGGGCTACGACAACGAGCACTACTTGGCGCCCGATGCCGCATACAGCGCATTGCCCGGCTGCTGCCAGTACGAGCGCAGCAGGAAGCAGGCGCCGGTGGCTGCTGCCGAGGTCCACGAGCACATCGGCCACGACCATCCGGCGGAACAGGTCACGGCACAGGCGGCCACGGACCCGCTGGCTCCCGTGTTCGCGGCCTACTTCAAGCTGAAGGATGCACTGGTGGCTTCCAACGCGGCGGATGCTCAAGTCCAGGCGAACGCGTTGAATGCTGCGATCAAGGCAGTGGACATGACGAAGCTCGACCACGCCGTCCATGCCGTGTGGATGCAGGTGATGGAGCCGCTGGCGAACGTGAGCAGCAGCATGGCCGCCAACAAGGACCTGGAGAAGCAGCGCAAGGCCTTCGTGGAGCTGACCGCGCCCCTGACACAAC
>CAUJFM010000047.1 GCA_963169595.1 Bacteroidota bacterium
CCGGGAAGTAGGGGTGGAGGCGAGCACGGTTGCTGCTCACCAACCGGAACAGGCCGTGGTGGTCGTCCTTGGTGATCGGTTCGATGATGACCGAATCGCTCATTGTTCGTCGCGTCCGCGCAACGCCGCCTGTCGCATGGCCTGCGCGCGCTCCGTACCAAGGTAACGCTCCACGCCTGCATGCACCAGGTAGACGAGCGGAGTGCTCAGCAGTGCCACGATGAACTTGTAGGCATAGGCGGTGAGCACGAGCGCGGTGCACAGCGCGAAGCTCCAGTCCTTCAGCACCCAGAAGGCCATGTAGGTCACCACCACGCTGTCGATGAGCTGGCTGATCAGCGTGCTGCCGGTGGCGCGGAGCCAGATGCGCCGGTCGCCGGTGATGCGCTTGATGCCTCGGAAGCTGAGCGCGTCCACGAACTGGCCGATCACGAACGCGGCGAGCGAGCCCAAGATGATGTTCATGCCCTGCCCGAAGATGGCGGCGAAGGCGGCCTGCATGTCGGGCACGCCCTGCGCCGCACTGCTGCCGGTCCACCAGCCCTGCTCCGCCGGCATGTGGATGGCGAAGTACATCACCACGAAGGCGAAGGCGATGAGGCCCGTGGTGAGCAGCGTGAGGAAGCGCACACCACGTACGCCGTAGTAGTCGTTCACCACGTCGGTCATGATGAAGACGATGGGCCACGGCAGCACGCCCACGCTCAGCACGAAGCTGAGGTGCGGTTGGCCGAGCAGGGTGAAGTCGGCCTTGGTGAGGCCCAGCAAGGTCTCCAGCTGGAAGAGCTTCACCCCGATCATCTCCGCGATGAGCGCATTGGCCACGAAGAAGCCGCCCAGAACGAGGTAGAGCCGCGTGGCCTTGTCCGCAAGGATGGAGTGGATCATCAGCGGAAAGGTAGCAAGCCCGTTGGCGCTACTCTTTCAGGAAGCGGACCGCCAGCTCCCCTTCGATGGTGCGGATCCGCAGGGTGTACGCCCCTGGGCGCAGGTCTTCCACCGACAGACGCACACGCCCGGCATCGGCGGTCCAGGCCATCGCTGCCCGGCGCCCGAGCGCGTCGATCACATCCACGCCCCGTGCGGTCGTTCCATCGGGCAGATCGACCCAGAGCACATCCGAAGCCGGGACAGGCCATGCCTTGCTGATGCGCTGCGCATGGTCGGATGATCCGGTGATGATCCCCGGGCAAAGGGCCGAGTCCGTCAGGGCCCAGGTGCTGTGCGTGATGCTCGCGGTCACGTCCACCGTATCGAGCAGCACAGAGGTCTGCACCCAATCGTCGGC
This sequence comes from Bacteroidota bacterium, assembly GCA_963169595.1. Taxonomy (GTDB): domain Bacteria; phylum Bacteroidota; class Bacteroidia; order Flavobacteriales_F; family PHOS-HE28; genus PHOS-HE28. Next base: position 1,289 of record CAUJFM010000047.1, read on the forward strand.
GATGATGGGGGTGAGGGATTGCACGGTGGAGGTGAGGGGCACCACGCCGCATGCGGCGAACGCACCGGTGCCGCGGATCATGGCAGGGCGTCGCGGCAGCACGGGCGTGAGACCGGAGATCACCGGGGCGCCGGTCGCATCGGCGATGAAGGCATATTGGGACATCGTCGCGTTCAGCTCTCCCGCTGTCGCGATGGCGCCGGTCGCGTCCACGGAAAGGAAGCGCAAGGCACCCGGCCCGGATCCGACCATCAGCACACCATCGTTGTTCGCCGGAATGGCCCCGTATACGCCGGAGATCATATCGGGATAGAACTTCCAATCGATCAGGCTTCCATCGGACGCCAAGGCGAGCAACGCAGGGTGCATGGTGGTCTGGCCCGCTGGTACATAGGACATGCCGAGCAGCAGCGTACCGTCGCTGAGCTCCACCGCACCGCTGATCTGCATGCCGCTGGATGGGATCTCCCTCACCCGTTCCGCCCAGATCACCGTGCCGTCAGGTGCGATGCGGGCGACGTTGGAACCACCCATTGGGCCGTTGACGCCCCCCCACGCCAGCACATCGCCGTTCGCAAGGGCCTCGGCGCCAAGGAACGCTGTGGCCGCGTTGTTGATCTGCAGGTAGGTGCCACTGGCGATCATCCCATTCGTGTCGCACTTCGCGATCAGACCCTTGGAACCGCCGGCCCCCGATGCACTACCGACGAGCAGCAGGGAATCGTCGGGCATGGGTACGGCCCTGTGCCACCTGCTCGAGATGACCAGCGGGTCGGGGTCGTCGTAGATCAACGCCGACACGCATGTGCCATCATCGGCCACGTGCATCATGAACAGGTCGCGGTCGCGAACGGTCCCGATGAGGAGGGAGCCCGCGTCGGAGCGCGTGAAGCAATTGTAGAGGTACACCGTGTCTTGGGCGAAGTGGTACCGGTCATGCTGCAAGGGCGCACCATCGGCGTCGATCCGGTCCACGTAGATGATCTTCCGGTCGGGGCTGTTCGAGCCGGCGTGACCAAGGACCGTGAAGCCGCTGTCCGGTCGGAGGGCGACCCTGCCGCCGGTGTACCATGGAGAGGTCGTATCGGACGGTGCATCGTAGACGTTGGCGAAGGGGGCCTGGGCCTGGGCGATGATCCCGTTCAGGGCCATCATCCAGAGAAGGAGGGTGCGTTCCATGGGGCTGGTCTTGCTGTATGACGAGCGATGCACGCCTGGGTGGCCTGCTCGCCGCACGACGGAGTTCCGCTCAAGGTAGCGGTTCCATCAGCCCGCCACGTTCACCCCGATCAGCCGGCCGATGCCGAAGGTGATCGCCGCGGCCGCAAGTCCGAAGAACACCTGTCGCATCCCGCTGAACAGGAGCGAACGCCCCGTGAAGAGCGTGATCGCCCCGCCGATGCCGAAGAGGCCCAGCGCGCTCAACCCAAGGCTAAGGCCGATGGCCTTCAGGCCGGTGAGGAAGAAGAAGGGCAGCACGGGCAGGATGGCGCCGATGGCGAAGAGGAAGAACGAGGTGATCGCCGCCTCCCACGCCGAACCCTGCAGTTCCTCCGCGTTGATGCCGAGCTCCTCCTTCACCAGCAGCGCGTGCGCCTTGCCAGTGTCGCGCATGGCTTCATCGGCCAGCCGATGCGCCTCCGCCTCGCCGATGCCTTTCGCCATGTAGATGAGCACAAGCTCCTTGCGCTCGCCCTCGGGATTGGTCTCGAGCTCGGTCATCTCCAGGGCCATCTGCCGCTCGTACAGTTCCTGCGAGCTCTTCACGCTGATCCACTCGCCGAGTGCCATGCTCAGCGCTCCGGCCAGCAATCCGGCAAGGCCCGCCAACAGCACGCCCTGCTCCCCTTCGGTGGCGCCGGCCACGCCCATTACCAAGCTCATGTTGCTCACCAGGCCATCGTTCGCGCCGAGCACGGCCGCGCGCAACGCGTTGCCGCCAACGCTCTTATGCCGCCCTTCAATGCGCCCCAGCTGTTCCCCACCCATGCCGCGCTTGCCGGCGATCAGCGCGCTGAGTATCCGCACGTGGTTCTGCTCGGCACCGGTCACCGGTGTGCCGCTGCGCTGCTTCTGCGCCAGGCTGGCCTTCGCGAGCCCCTTCTCCACATCCATCAGCTGCGCGATCACATGGTCGTACCCCAGCATGCGACCGATGCGGTCCAGGGTGCGCGCCCGCCATGACGGACCCGGCATCACGTTCAGAATACCGTCTTGTTTCAGTCCGCGGAAGGCATGCTCGGCATGTCCACGTTCGATGGTGGCCATCTCCTTGAAGAGCTGTGCCACATGCGGGTCCTGTTCGTTGGCGGCGATGCGTTCATACAGGAACGCGGCGTCCACCTCCGTACGGAGGCTCTGGACCTGCAGATTGTTCGTGGCCATGCATCGAAGATGCGGAAGATCGACCAGTGCTCAACTGAGCACGGTCACCAATGCACCGACCTTCACCGTGCCGCTGGTATCGCCCACCGCGTTCATACCGAACAGCACCTTGTTGCCTTTGCTGCGGTAGGTGGCCAGCGTGCGCAGCGGTTCCTTGTCGCGGGCGCCGGTGCGTTGGTCGGTGGTCACGATCACACAGCGGGCACAGGGCTTCACCAGATGGAAGCGTGCGGTGCCGATCGTGATCGCGCTCCAATCATCCTCCTGGAACGGTGTTCCGCCTGCGATCACCAAGTTCGGACGGAAGCGGTCCATGGGCACCGGCACATCGAGCCGCGCGTTGAGGTCATCGAGCGAGGACTGCGAGGCGATCAGGTAGGGGAAGCCATCGCTCAGCGAGGTGAGGCCCTGCGCATACCGTCCATCGGTGCGGCGCTTCGTGGCATCGGGCAGGTGCACGAGCGTGAGCGGTCGTGCAAGGCGTGCACTGAACCAGCGGCTGTGTTCTTCATGCGCAGGAATGGTCC